>NZ_JBEXYS010000012.1:0-204200 GCF_040631045.1 Streptomyces sp. NPDC005706
CTCGTCCGTGAGAACCAAACGGTCGTGATCGAGGACCTGACCGTCCGTAACCTGCTGAAGAACGGCAAGCTCGCGCGCGCCATCTCGGATGCGGCGTGGACGGAACTGCGCTCCATGCTGGAGTACAAGTGCGCCTGGTACGGGCGCGAACTCGTCGTAATCGACCGCTTCTTCCCCAGCTCGAAGCTGTGCGGGGTCTGCGGCACGGTTCGCGGGAAGCTGCCGCTGAACGTCCGCGAGTGGACGTGCGCCTGTGGCGCCGTGCATGACCGCGACGTGAACGCGGCACGCAACATCCTGGCCGCCGGGCTGGCGGCGTCTGCCTGTGGAGACGGTGTAAGACCTCAACGGGAGTCCTCCCGGACGGGGCGGTCGTCGGTGAAGCAGGAACCCCAGCGGGCGACCGCTGGAATCCCCCGCCTTTAGGCGGGGGAGGAAGTCAACGGGATGCCCTCCAGATACTCCCTGGGCAGGTCGAACGCCTCGACCAGGTCGGTCATGTGCGGTGCGAGGTCGCGCAGGACGTCGTCGAGCAACTGGGGGAGGGCGCGTACCTGATCGCCGGACAGGTGGCCGTCGGCCAGCAGGTCGCCGGTGAACTCACCGAGCTGCTGCAGCAGGAACAACCGGCACACTTTCTCCAGCAGTTCGCCCGCCTCCGGGTGCCGCGCCCGGGCCACCGCGGCCAGGAAGGCGTCGGCCGCCCGCAGCCGGGCGTGCACCGAGACCATCTCCAGGGCTGCGGAGGAGGCGCCGTTCCACCGCTGCACCGGATCACCGGACGGCCCCCGGCGCAGCGCCGCCCGCGCCCGGTCCTGCCAGACGGCCTCGGCCCGGGCCAGCAGCCCGCGCAAGTGCCGGACGTCCGCCAACCGCTCCACACCGCCCGGGGGTTCGGGGTCCTGGCGGGGCGGCTGATGCTCGAACAGCATCTCGGCGGCCGCCTTCACCCAGATCACCAGGTTGTCGCCCTCGGCGGTGATGGTGCCCTCGATGTACTGCGGGAACTCCGACAGGCCGTTCGCGGCGAACAGGCCCCGGGCGCCGCAGCGTTCCCGGCACTCGACCGCGATGTCCCGCGCCTGCCAGGTGATCCAGCCCTTGGCCACGGCGATCAGCCGCTCGGCGTCCGCCCGCTCCCCGGCGTCCGCCGCGGTGTGCGCGGAGGCCCAGCGGGCGAGCGCCGCGCGGTGCAGGAAGGTCATGGCGTAGGCCGTGGCGACGCCCTTCAGCAGCCGCCCGTGGTGCGAGCGATGGGCGTTCACCGGGATGCGCTCACCCGCGCGGGGCCCGCTGACCAGCCGTTGGCCGCCGTAGTGCACGGCTATCGCGAGCGCG
Organism: Streptomyces sp. NPDC005706; assembly: GCF_040631045.1. Taxonomy (NCBI): domain Bacteria; kingdom Bacillati; phylum Actinomycetota; class Actinomycetes; order Kitasatosporales; family Streptomycetaceae; genus Streptomyces; species Streptomyces sp. NPDC005706. The sequence continues at coordinate 1,339 of NZ_JBEXYS010000012.1, forward strand.
GCCCGGGTCGCGCCGACGGCGGCGCCGCTCATGCACAGCTTGCCCATGGTCACCCGGCCGATGGAGTGCAGGAACCGCTTGCGCCGGTTGCCGAGGCCGCTGTGCAGCCGGCCCTCGGTGTCCAGCCGGCCGTGCTCGGACTCCAGCAGGGCCTCGCGCGGCAGGATCACCCGGTCGAACGAGGTCAGGCAGTGGTCCACCGGGGCCCCGGTGCGCAGCGGCAGCCGGCGGACCCGGACGCCCGGCAGCAGCCCCCGCTCGTCGCTCAGCGGGGTCAGGAACAGGAAGACACCCTCGTCCCGGCCCTCGACGATGAGGCGGGCGGCGACCACGGCGCTCTTCGGGCCGCCCGTCATGCTGGTGTTGGGCATGAACTTCTGCGCGCCCGGGTGCGGGGTGTCGAGCACGAACCGGCCGGTCACCGGATCCAGTTCCGCGGTGGTCTCCAGCGCCGAGGCGTCGTTGCCGTGGTCCAGCTCGGTGCACAGGAACGTTCCGGTGCGCCGCAGGGCCGTGAAGTCGGACAGGTCCCGGCGCCCGGCGCCCCCGTGGTCGAGCAGGCTGCCCAGGAAGAGGTTGTAGTGGATGCTCGCCACCGTGCACAGGCCCCCGCCGCCGTCCACGATCGCCGCCCACTCGTGCAGTGCCGCCAGCAACGGGGGGTCGTTCGCGAGCCGTTCGGCCCCTCCGGCCGTGTCGTTCACCAGGCGCAGCCACTCGTAGGAGAGAGCCGCGCGCTCGGCGGCGCCGAGTCCGGGGCGGTGGCGGAACGTGTCCTTGGCGATGAGGTCGCGCCACATACCGTGGACGCGCTCGCGGTCGTCGCCGTCGAAGAGGAGCCGGGTCAACTCGCCGTGGTCCTCGATCTCCGGCGAAGGAGGGAGATGTACCTGGGACGTCAAAAGGGTCATGACCCTCTCCCGTGGTCGCAGATCCGGCAGGGTGGGTTGCGCAGAGTCAGAAGATACGGACCTCCCGGTTTGCTTATCAAGCCAAATTTCTGCCAACGGTGGCCGAACAGGAGCGTCTTGTGAACCCCGGCGGACTCCGTCGGGAACGGAATGACCAACTCCCCGGGGGTGCGGCCTCCTTCCTTGTGCGGACAGGTCCGACGGGGCATTGAGATACCGGGCGACAGGTTTTATCGTGGCGTCGGCGACGGCCCGGGGAGCCCGTGCACCGGGTGAGGGGGAGGTATCCATATGGTTGAAAGGGCATCTTCCGCGGTGGCACGATACGTACCTGTCGGTTTCTTTTCGTGGCCGACCGGTCCGTGAAGCGAGTGCGGAGGATGTGCCGTGGCCCTGCAGGAGCGAGCGATCAGGACGAGGCGCAACATCCTGGTGGCAGCCGCCGACGTGTTCGCCGACGTCGGCTACGAGGCCGCGACCATCTCGGAGATCCTCCAGCGGGCGAACGTCACGAAGGGTGCCCTCTACTTCCACTTCGCCTCCAAGGAGCAGCTCGCCCAGGCGGTGCTCACCGACCAGCTGAAGTCGGTGCCGGAATCGCCGCCGCGGGAACTGGTGCTCCAGGAGGGGCTGGACGCGGGCTTCCTCCTCGCCCACCTGCTGGGCTCGGGGGATCCCATGGTGCGCGGCAGTATCCGCCTCACCGTGGACCAGGGCTCACCGCACGACGGGCTGGACCGGCGGGTGCCCATGGCCTCCTGGGTCGACTACAACGCCATGCTGCTGGAACGGGCGAAGGCGAACGGGGAACTGCTGCCCCAGGTCGACGTCCGGGCCGCGGCGAAGGCGTTCGTGGCCGCGTTCACCGGGGCACAGGTGCTCTCCAAGATCATGAACGATCACTCGGACCTGATGGAGCGGGTGGTCGACCTCTACCGGCACCTGATGACCAGCATCGCGGTCCCCGCGGTCCTGGTGCGCCTGGACATGTCGCTCGACCGGGGCAGACGCGTCCACGAGGAGGCCATGGAGCTGCGCGGGGAACCGCAGGAGGCCCCGGCCGCCGGCTGACCGGGAGCCCTCCGCGGAGCACGGCCGCCGGTCCTCTCCCCGAGTGGGGGAGCGGACATCGCTGCCATGGGCGCGTCGCCACGCCACAACGTGATGCAGGACCGACCCAGGGAGCACACCGATGGAACAGAACGCCTGCCCTTACGCCTTGGACCTCATGGGCCGGGACCACATGGGTGAGGCAGCGACGCTGCGCGCCCAGGGCCCCGCGGTACGGGTCGAGTTGCCCGGCGGAGTCCTCGCCTGGGCCGTCGTGGGGCAGAGCCACGTGGAGCGGCTGCTGACCGACCCGCGCGTCTCGCGCAGCGCGCGGCTGCACTGGCCGCCGTTCATAGCGGGGGAGATCACCGAGGAGTGGCCGCTCTACCCGTGGGTGGCGAACGAGAACATGCTGTTCGCCTACGGGGAGCACCACACCAGGCTGCGCCGCCTGGTGGCGGGCGCGTTCACCGCGCGGCGCTCCGAGGCGCTGCGGCCCCGTGTCCGGGAACTGTCGGCCGAACTGCTCGGCGAACTCGCCGCCCTGCCGTCCGGCACCCCGGTCGACCTGCGCACCGCCTACGCGGAGGTGCTGCCGCTCAGGGTCATCTGCGAACTGTTCGGGGTGCCGCGGGGCGCCGAGACGGACGCCCTGTCCGCCGCGCTGAGCACCGTGTTCAGCTCCACCGTGCCGGGCACGGAGATGGAGGCCGCCCGGCTGGAGGCGTTCGGGCGGCTGGCCGCGCTCGTCAAGGACAAGCGGGAACGGCCGGGCGACGACCTGACCAGCTCGCTGATCGCGGCCCGGGACCACGGTGACCGGCTGACCGAGGACGAACTCCTCGGCTCCCTCTTCATGTTCATCGCCGCGGGCCAGGACACCACCGCCACCCTCATCACCAACGCGGCCGGCGCCCTGCTCACCCACCCGGACCAGCTCGCGCACGTGCGCGAGGGCCGCGCCACCTGGGCGGACGTGGTCGCCGAGACCATGCGCGTGCACACGCCCGGTGCGTACGCGCCGATGCGGTTCGCCGTGGAGGACATCGACCTGGACGGGGTGCTGATCCGCAAGGGCGACTGCATCCTCGTCAACTTCGCGGCGGGCGGCCACGAGACCGAGCGGCACGGGCCCGACGCGGACCGCTTCGACCTGCTGCGCGACCGCGACCGGGACATCCTCGGCTTCGGTCACGGACCCCACCGCTGCCTCGGTGCCCCGCTCGGGGAGATCGAGGCGGCCTCCGCGCTCTCCCGGCTGTTCGAGATGTTCCCGGACGTGGAACTGGCCTGCACGCCCACGGAGTTGGCGCCGCTGCCGACGTTCATGCTGAACGGCTACCGGTCGCTGCCCGTCCTGCTGCGCCCCCAGGACTCCTGAGCGCGCGGGCGGCCGCCCGCCGGAAGTCCGCCGTCCAGCCCGGGCGGCGGACTTCTCCCGCTCCCCCGCCGACCAGACGCGCGGTTTCCAACGGTGAGTCACACCGCGTACTCCCCATGCGACAAGGGCATTTGAGAGCGCTTACGGGTTTTGGCACCCGGCGTGACGCCAGGCCTTGCCGTGCCCGTCCGGCATAAACATACTGAACATGCGGTTTACGGGGCTGAGGAGTGGCCCGCCTCCGCGCAGGCCCAGGAGGAGGGCGTCATGGTCAAGCAGGTACGGGCGGTTCGCACCCGGCAGGCCCTCATCCGCGCGGCGGCGGAGGCCTTCGCCCACGACGGCTACGCCCGCGCCTCCCTGCCCGCGATCAGCGGACGGGCCGGGGTCAGCGCCGGCGCGCTGCACTTCCACTTCCCCAGCAAGGACGCCCTCGCCCGCGAGATCGAGGGGGCCGCCGCCTGCTCGGTGAGGGAGTTGGCCGAGTGCGCGCGGTCCACGGAGACCGGGGCGGCGGGGACGCTGGTCGCCGCGATCCGCCGGCTGGTGGTGGCCCTGGCCGCCGATCCCGTGGTGCGCGCCGGGTTCGTACTGAGTGCCGATCCCGCGCGGCACAACGGGACGGCGGTGCTCGACACCTGGCACGACTGGGTGCGCGACACGGCCCGACGAGCCCACGCGGCGGGGGAGTTGCGGGACGGCGTCTCACCCGAGGGCGTGGCCACGGTCGTGGTGGCGGCGACGGTCGGCTTCGAACGGCTCGGCGGGCCGGACCGCGACCCGGAGTCGGAGGACCGCATGGTGGAGTTCTGGACCTGTCTGCTGCCCCGGCTGACCGCCGCTCCCGCCGCCGTCCCCGCCCGGCCGCCGGCCGGTGAGCCGGCCGTCGGCCGGGGCGCCGAGAACAGCATGGCCGGTCTGTAGGCCGCCGTCCCGCCGGTTGAGTCACGAGCGGTCCGCGGCACGTACCGGGGCACGACGAGGAACGCCCGGATGCGAGGATGAGGCGCGATGACGGCAGGGTGGGGGTCGCGCGCGGCGCGTGCCGCGGTGTTCGCGGCCGTCTGTGTGCTGCTCGCGGCCCTGGGCCACGTCCTGATGTCCGGCCGGCACGTCCCCGGCTGGGCGCTCGCGGCGGGGCTGGCCGTGACCGGCGCCGCCGGCTGGTCGATGACGGGACGTGAGCGCGGCCTGCCGCTGGTCGTGGCGGTCGTGGTCGCCGCCCAGGCGGTGCTGCACGAGGCCTTCTCACTGGCCCGGCCGGCCTCCACCGCGACGACTCCCATGGACCCGGCCTCGATGCGGACGGGCTCCACGGGCTCCCTCGGCGCAGGTTCCGCCGACATGGGCGCCATGGACATGGGCTCCATGGGCTCCATGGGCCCGGACGGCACCGGCCTCATGAGCCACATGGCGCACATGGCCGGCGCGGGGCACACGCGGCACTCCCCGGACAGCGTCGGCTCCTCCGCGGGCATGCTCGCCGCCCACCTGCTCGCCGCGCTGCTGTGCGGCCTGTGGCTGGCGTACGGCGAGAAGGCCGCGTTCCGCATCCTGCGGGCCGCGACGGCCCGGCTGGCGGCACCGCTGCGACTGCTGCTGGCCCTGCCCGCCACCCCGGCGCGTCCGCACCCGCGGCTCCGCCGCCGCCGTTCGGCACGGGCGCCGCGGCTGCTGCTCCTCGTCCACTCGATCGTCTCCCGGGGTCCGCCCGGCGGGGCCGCTGCCGCCTGACGGCAGCAGGAACCCCGGGGCCGCTCCGCGTGCCCCGGGCCCCGGCCGTACCCGCGCACACCCCGCACCTCCGCGCGCGTGCCGCGGCGGCCGGCCCCCCTCACCGGACCGCCGGCGCCGAACCGTGCCCGCGGCCCGGATCCGGACGATCCGAGAAGGACACCAGGTGATCACTCCTGCCCTCCTGCCCACCGCACCCGAAGATCCCGCCCCGGCCGACGAGCCGGTCACCGCGTGGGCCCTCGCGGCCCGGGCCGGCGACCCCCGCGCGCTGGAGCACTTCGTCCGCGCGCTGCACCGCGACGTGCGGCGCTACGTCGCCCACCTGTGCGCCGACCCCCAGGCCGTCGACGACCTGGCCCAGGACACGTTCCTGCGCGCGCTCGGCAGCCTGCACCGTTTCGAGGGCCGTTCCTCGGCGCGCACCTGGCTGCTGTCCATCGCGCGCCGCGCGGTCGCCGACAGTCACCGGCGCGCCGCCGCCCGGCCCCGGCTCTGCGACGCCCCCGACTGGCAGACCGCCGTGGAGGGCGCCCAGCCGCGCGGCCTGCCCGGATTCGACGAGGGCGTAGCCCTGCTGGACCTGCTGGCCGCGCTTCCGGACGAGCGCCGCGAGGCGTTCGTGCTGACCCAGCTGGCCGGGCTGCCGTACGCGGAGGCGGCGCGGGCCGGCGGCTGCCCGGTCGGTACGGTCCGCTCCCGCGTGGCGCGGGCCCGGGCGACGTTGACCGGCCTGCTGGACGAGGCCGCCTGACGGAGAATCGCCCCGTGTCCTGCCCCCGGCTGCGTATCCGCGCCTCCGGGGGTACCCGTGGGGCATGGCACGACTGCATCTTCCAGGGCACAAGGACCATCACGACGACGAGACCAAGGCGCCCGAGCCGCCGTCACCGGAGGAGGCCGGGCCCGGCCCGGAGGTGGAGCGGCGCGCGCCGGACGCGCCGACGAAACTGCCGAAGGCCGCGTGGGGCCGGGTTCTCAAGGGCTCGCTGCGCGAGTTCAAGGACGACGAGCTGACCGACCGGGCCGCGGCGCTGACCTACTACGGCGTGCTGTCCCTCTTCCCGGCGCTGCTGGTGCTGATCTCCCTGCTGGGCATCACGGGGAAGTCCGCCACGGACAAGGTGCTGACCAACCTCAAGCACCTCGCCCCCGGCCCGGCCCGGGACATCCTCACGCGCGCGGTGGAGCAGTTGCAGGGCAGCGCGGGCACCGGCTCCGTCCTCGCCGTCGTCGGCGTGGTCCTGGCCGTCTGGTCGGCCTCGGGCTACGTCGCCGCGTTCATCCGCACGGCCAACGCCGTCTACGACGTCCCCGAGGGCCGGCCGATCTGGAAGATCCTCCCGGTCCGCCTCGGTGTGACGGTCGTCCTGATGGTGCTCGCCGTGGTCAGCGCCCTCATCGTGGTGTTCACCGGCGGCATCGCGCGGCGCGCCGGGGAGGCCCTCGGCATGGGGGACGCGGCCCTGACGGCCTGGGCCATCGCCAAATGGCCGGTGCTGGTCGTCCTGGTCACCGTGATGATCGCGATCCTGTTCTGGGCGACCCCGAACGCCAAGGTCAAGGGGTTCAAGTGGATCACCCCCGGCAGCTTCCTCGCCCTGCTCCTCTGGCTGCTCGCGTCGGCCGGGTTCGCGCTGTACGTCGCCGGGTTCGCCTCGTACAACAAGACCTACGGGGCCATGGCCGGCGTCATCGTCTTCCTCGTCTGGCTGTGGATCAGCAATCTGGCGATCCTGCTGGGCCTGGAGTTCGACGCGGAGACCGCACGGCAGCGGGCGATCGCCGGCGGGAACCCGCCGGAGGCGGAGCCGTACGTCGAACCGCGCGACACGCGCGCGTGGGACGAGGAGGACGTACGCCGGCTGGACGACGCGTGAGCCTGTCCGGCCGGAACCCGGTAGGGCGGCCCGCGCGCGGGGAACCTGTCGTCGCATGCACATCGATCTGACTGGACGCACCGCCCTCGTCACCGGTTCGACGCAGGGCATCGGTGCCGCCATCGCCGCCGGTCTCGCCCGTGCCGGCGCCCGGGTGGCGGTGAACGGACGCAGCGAGGAGAGTGTGTCGGCCGCGGTCGCGGCGCTGGCCCGGGAGGTCCCCGGCGCGCAACTGGTGCCGCTGGCCGCGGACGTGGCGGGTGAGGAGGGCGCCGACCGGGTGGCCGGGCTGCTGCCGCGGGTGGACATCCTCGTCAACAACCTCGGCATCTTCGGCTCCGCCGACCCACTGGAGATCACCGACGCCGAGTGGCGGCGGTACTTCGAGGTCAACGTCCTGGCCGCCGTACGGCTGACCCGGACGTACCTGCCCGGTATGACCGAGCGCGGCTGGGGGCGGATCCAGTACGTCGCCAGCGACTCCGCCGTCGTCATCCCCGCCGAGATGATCCACTACGGGATGTCCAAGACCGCGCTGCTCGCGGTGAGCCGCGGATTCGCCAAGAAGGCGGCGGGCACCGGCGTGACGGTGAACTCCGTCATCGCCGGGCCCACCCACACCGGCGGGGTCGAGGACTTCGTGTACGAACTCGTCGACCGGTCCCTGCCCTGGGACGAGGCCCAGCGGGCCTTCATGCGCGAGCACCGCCCGCAGTCCCTGCTGCAACGCCTGATCGAGCCGGAGGAGATCGCCAACATGGTCGTCTACCTCAGTTCCGAGCAGGCCTCGGCCACCACCGGGGGAGCGCTGCGCGTCGACGGCGGGTACGTCGACGCGATCCTGCCCTGACCGGCCCCGCGCTACCAGGTCACCGGCAGGACGCGGGGCCCGCGGATCAGCCCGTCGCGCTGGAACTCCACGTCCTCGGCCGCCACGGCGAGCCGGAGCCGCGGGAACCGGCCGAGCACTGCCCCGATCATGACCTCGGCCTCCATCCGGGCCATCAGGGCCGCCAGGCAGAAATGCGGTCCGTGTCCGAAGGCGAGGTGCCCGGCGCCGTCCCGGGAGAAGTCGAGCGTGTCCGGGTCGGGGAAGACAGCGGGGTCCCGGTTGGCGGCGACGTAGGCGTTGTAGACGACATCGCCGCTGCGGATGAGCCGGCCGCCGACCTGCACGTCCTCGGTGGCGACCCGGGGGATCCCGACGCCGTTGCGGTGGGGCACGAACCGGTACAGCTCCTCCACCGCCTTCGGCACCAGCGACGGATCGCGCCGGAGCCGGTCGCGGTGGGCCGGATGGGTGAGCAGCGCGTACATCATGGAGCCGCTGTTGTTGCGGACCGCGTGACCGCCGCTGACGTAGACGGCCATGGCGAGCGAGACCGCTTCGTCGTCGCTGATCTCGCCCGCCGCGGCGGCCTGGGCGAGCACACTGGCGAGATCCTGCCGCGGCTCCTCACGCCGGCGCGCGAGCAGATCGACGACCCGGCCGCGGGTCGCCTCGCGCGCCGCCCGGTTGCGGTCGCCGCCGTCCGGGTCCTTGGTCAGCAGCGCCTCGTTGTTCCCGGCCCAGTCCCGCCAGTCGTCCTCGTCCGCGCCGAGGAAGAAGCACACGACGGCGATCGGGAACGGCGTGTGCAGGTGCTCCATCAGGTCGGCCGGCGGTCCGGCCTGCTCCATGCCGTCGAGCATCCGTTCCGCGGTGCGCTCCGCCAGCGGGCGCAGCCGGTCCATGCCCTTCGCGGTGAACGCCCGGGCCACGACCCGGCGCAGCCGGGTGTGCCGCGGCGGGTCGATGTACTGCAGCCCCGCCGTCTGCGACGCCACGGCCTGCGGCGCCATGCTGGTCACCGTGCGCCCGACCAGCTCCGCACGGGAGAAGCGCGGGTCGGAGGTCACGAAGCGGACGTCCTCGTAGCGGGTGACCAGCCAGGCGTCCCCGGAGCCGTACGGCAGCGTGATCCGGGTGACCGGTTCGTCGCGGAGCACCTCGTCCAGGAACGGGTCGGGCTCCAGGGCGGGCAGGTCGTCGACGGGCCAGTGCCGCACCTGCGGGGCAGGTGCCGAGGGCTCGGTGTCGAAGCTCATGTCGCATCACTCCTGACTGTCCCCGAGTCCCAAGCGCGGCTCCGGCGAGCGGCCGCGCGTCAGCAGGTCCCGTGCTCCACGCCGGAGTATCCGGGGGAGGGGCCGTCGCGGTGCGGACGCGGTGCCCGCCGTACGACCACCCGGACCGGCCGTGGGGTCCGGGGCTGCCCGCCCGGTCGAGGGGCCGGCTCGTGTGCTCGCCCGGCGCCGTCCGCGCTGCCTCGCCCGGACGGCCGGGGCGGTCTGCCGCCGTCGGCCACGCTGCGTCCCTTCGCCGAACCTGTCTGTAGCGTGCCGCAGCCACCGACGGCCCGCACGCCGGGGGTGACGGCGACACCCACCGGCGGCCGGCGCGCCGAACCCCGGCGGCATGTGTGCTCATGCCATCGCTGCCGCTTTCGATGTGTGGCTGTCGACCATGGCCGGGCGGGCGTGGGAGGCCAAACATGTGCACGGCACGCTCCAGCTCCCTCCGTACCCGCACCACCGGACCCGGAAGGCCGCACCATGCACCCCAGCCGTCGAAGCACCCTCCTGTCCGCCGCCCTGCTCGCGGCGGCGTCCGTCACCCCCGCGGCCTCGGCCCGGGCCGACGACGGCTCGCCCGGCCGGGGCGGCGGCCGGCGCCGGATCACCGTTCCGGGCGCCGAACTGCAGCAGATCTCCCGCCACGACGACCTGACGACCAGCGCCCTCGCCGGCACGTCCTACACCGACACCGCGGACTGGGCCGGGCTCGCCGCCAAGGGCACCCGCAACCCCACCGGCGTGCCCGGTCTGCAGATCGACGGCTACTTCCCCGGCTCCTCGCGGCTGAACACGCTGCACGGCTGGAACCACGACGCCCAGTTCGTGATCCGGCTGCCCGAGGACTGGAACGGCAAGCTGGTCGTCACCGGCGCCCCCGGCGTGCGCAAGCAGTACGCGATGGACACCCTCGTCTCCGACTGGGTGCTGGCCCAGGGGTACGCGTTCGCCGCCACCGACAAGGGCAACAGCGGGCCCGACTTCTACACCGACGGCAAGCGTCCCGGCGACGCCGTCGTCGAGTGGAACCGGCGCACCACCCAGCTGACCCGTGCCGCCAAGGCGGTCGTCGCCCAGCACTACGGACACGCCCCGCGCCGCACCTACATGACCGGGATCTCCAACAGCGGCTACCTCACCCGGTGGCAGCTGGAGAACCACCCCGAGCTGTACGACGGCGGGGTGGACTGGGAGGGGCCGCTGTGGCGCCCGGAGGGCCCGAACCTCTTCACGTTCCTGCCCACCGCCGTCGCCCGCCAGCTCGGCCGGGCCGGCGACGAGGACATGTACGCGGCCGGGTTCGCCCGCGGCTCGGAGTTCCTGTGGCCCTACCACGAGAAGGTCTACTGGGGGCTGACCCAGAAGACCTACCGCGCCGAGTTCGACCCCGGCTACGACCCCGACCGCCCCGGCGCCTCGGCCGGTTCGACGGTCGAGGAGATCCTCGCCCCCTGCCCCTCCGACGCCGGCTACGACTACGCGTCACGGCCCCGCGCCGTCCACGACGCGGTCGCCCGGGTCTCGCTCACCGGCCGGATCGGCAAGCCCATGATCACCGTGCACGGCACCCTGGACGCGCTGATCCCCATCCGGGTCCAGTCCGACCTGTACGCGCGGATGATCGCCGAGCAGGGCCGCTCCCGGCTGCACCGCTACTACCGCATCGAGGGCGGCACCCACGTCGACAGCCTCTACGACACCTACCCGGACCGGCTCCGCCCGATCCTGCCCTGCTACCGGGCCGCCTTCACCGCGCTGACGGACTGGGTGGAACACCACGAGGAACCCCCGGCGAGCGGCACGGTGGCCCGGCCGGCCACCGGTGACCTGGTGAACTCCGGGTCGCTGACGTGACGGTGGGCCGGCCGTCGCCGAGGGCCGCGCGACCCGTCCGGCACCGGCGCGTCGCGAGCGGCGCACCGGCCGGCACACCGGCGAGCCGACCGGCACGGGGCCGCGGGCCCGACCGCGTGACGGCTCCCCCCGAGCCGAGGCGCCCCGCCGGCCGTCCCCGATGGCGCTCCCGAGGGGCTCGCCGGATGTGACCTCGTCGGCAAGCGTCCCCGGGTACCCGGTCCGGTGCGGGCCGGGCGGGGACTGCCCGGACTCAGCGGTGCCCGGCGGCCGCCCGCTCCAGTGCGTCCCGGGCGGTGGTGAGTGCCTCGGTGCGGTCCTCGGGGACCAGGCCGATCCGGGTGCGGCGGTCCAGCAGGTCCGACGCCTCCAGGGCGCCCTCGTGCAGGGCGGCCCAGACGAGCTCGGCCCGGGTGACCGGATGGCCCGGCAGAACCGGTTCGGCCAGCGCCGGATCGCGTGTCGCCAGGGCCTGGACGGCCGGCGCCTCGGTGCCGTGCCGGCGGACCAGGCGGCGGGGCGCGGGCAGGGCCCGCAGCAGTCCGGGCGGGGCGGCACCGACCAGCGGGAGATCCATGGTGGGGGAGGGCCGGGCGGACAGGCCGCGGGCCTCGAGGGCGGCGTCCACCGCGTCCTGCGCCATCCGCCGGTAGGTGGTCAGCTTGCCGCCGACGACGGTGGTCACCCCGTCCGCCGAGGTCAGGACCGCGTGCCGGCGGGAGATGTCGGAGGTCCGGGCCGGTGCGTCGCCCGCGCCCCGGGACCCGCCCGTGTCCAGCAGGGGCCGCAGCCCGGCGAAGGCCCCGACGACCTCGTCCCGGCGCACCGGAACGTCCAGGACGGACCCGAGCACGTCCAGCAGGAATCCGATGTCGGTCTCGGGGACCTCCGGCACGTCCGGCAGGGGGCCGTCGACCGGCTCGTCGGTGAGGCCGACGTAGACCCGGCCGTCACCCTGGGGCAGGACCAGCACGAAGCGGTTGGTCTCGCCGGGGATCGGGATGTGCAGCCCGGCCGGCAGCGTGCCGAGCCGCTCCGAGCGCAGGACCAGGTGGGTGCCGCGGGAGGGGCGGATCCGGATGCCGTCGACCAGCTCGCCCGCCCACACGCCGGTGGCGTTGATCACCGCGCGGGCGCGGATCTCGCCCTCCTCCCCGGTCAGTTCGTCCCGGACGCGGGCGCCGGTCCCGGTCAGCTCCAGCACCCGCACCCGGGTCAGCACCCGGGCGCCGCGCGCGGCGGCGGTGCGGGCCAGGGCGGTCACCAGCCGGGCGTCGTCGGTCACCCGGCCGTCCCAGGACAGCAGCCCGCCGCGCAGCCCGTCGGCGCGCACCGCGGGCGCCAGATGCCGGGCCTCCGTCGCCGACAGCCGGCGCGGCGCGGGCAGCGCCTGCCGGGGCGTCCGCGCGGCCAGCCGCAGCATGTCACCGGCCCGGAACCCGGCCCAGGCCAGCGAGGCCTGGGCCCGCGACACCAGCGGGGTCAGCGGCAGCACGAACGGCTGGGCGGACACGAGGTGCGGGGCGGTGCGGGTCATCAGCACCCCGCGCTCGACGGCGCTCTCGTGCGCGACGTCGAACTGCGCGGAGGCGAGATAGCGCAGCCCGCCGTGGATCAGCTTGGAGCTCCAGCGCGAGGTGCCGAACGCCAGGTCGTGGGCGTCGACCGCGACGACGTCCAGTCCGCGGGCGGCGGCGTCGAGGGCGGCTCCGGCACCGGTGGCGCCGAGCCCGACGACCAGCACGTCGCGGACCCGGCCGTCCGCCGCCTCGGCGAGTTCTCGCGAGCGCCGGCCCGCGCTGAGGGACGAGCCGGGTACGGCCTCGGGGTGGCTCATGGCGTCAGGGTCCTCTCCAGAAGGGCGCGCAGCTCACCGAGCAGGGCGGCGGAGTCGAGGTCGGGGTCGTCCTCGTCGGTCATCGTGCGCAGGGACAGGGCGAAGGACTGCACCACCAGCAGCAGCGCGCGCGCCTGCCGTTCGGTGTGGGTGATGCGCACCGAACCGTCCGTGTGGCCCTCGCGCAGCGCCTCGGCCAGCAGCCCCAGCAGCGCCACCTGGCTGGTGCCGCGCCGGTCCAGGACGTAGGGGAGCAGCAGTTCGGGATCGACGTCGACGATCTTCCGGAAGAGCGGGTGCGCGCGGAACGCCTCCACCCCCGTCACCAGCCCGTCCACGATCCGGGCGCGGGTGACGGTGTCCGGCGTGGGCTCCGGTATCGCACGGGTGGCCACGTCGATCCACTCGCGGGTCATCAGATCGCCGACCAGGGTGCGCAGATCGGGCCAGCGCCGGTACAGCGTCATCCGCGAGACGCCGGCGCGGCGGGCCACGTCGGCCAGGGTCGTGCGGCGCACCCCGACGGCCAGCACACAGTCGCGCACCGCGTCGAGCACGGGATCGCTGTCCGGACCGTTGTGACGAATAGGCGTCATGTGTCACAGTGTAACGCCCCGGGGGCCGGGCGGAGCCGCCGCCGCGCGAACCGAGCACACCGACCTGTGAGGACGACCCTTCGATGGACATGCTGTGGAACGGCTGGGGCGACCCGGCGAAGGCCGCACCCCTGCCCGGCACGGTGACCGGACTGCTGCGCGACCTGCTGGGGGTCACCCCGCGCACGACGCCGGCCCTCGCCCTCGAGGACATCAGGCTGCCCGGACCCACCGCCGGACCGGCAGCCCTGAAGGCGCTCGCCGAAGCCGCCGGCGGCGAGGAGCACGTCCTCACCGACGCCGAGAGCCGCATCCGGCACACCCGCGGCAAGTCCACCCCCGACCTGCTCCGGCTGCGCGCCGGTGACGTCACCGACGTCCCGCAGGCGGTGGTCCTGCCGGCCTCCCACGACGAGGTCCTCGCCGTGCTGGGGGCCTGCGCCGAGCACGGTCTGGCCGTCGTCCCGTTCGGCGGCGGCACCTCCGTCGTGGGCGGGCTCGCCCCCGAACGGCGCGCCTTCGTCGCCCTGGACCTGCGCCGCATGAACGGCCTGCTCGACCTCGACCCGGTCTCCCGCACCGCCGTGCTCCAGCCCGGCCTGCGCGCCCCCGAGGCCGAGGCCCTGCTGGCCGAACAGGGCTTCACCCTCGGCCACTTCCCGCAGTCCTACGAGTGGGCCACCATCGGAGGCTTCGCCGCCGCCCGCTCCAGCGGGCAGGCCTCCGCCGGCTACGGCCGCTTCGACGACATGGTCCTCGGCCTGACCCTCGCCACCCCCGAGGGCACCATCGAGACCGGCCGCGCCCCGCGCTCCGCCGCCGGCCCCGACCTGCGCCAGCTCGTCCTCGGCTCGGAGGGCGCCTTCGGCGTCATCACCTCCGTCCTCGTACGGATCCGCCCGCTGCCGAAGGTGCGCGTCTACGAGGGCTGGCGGTTCGACTCCTTCGACGAGGGCGCCGCGGCCCTGCGCCGCCTCGCCCAGGACGGACCCCGGCCCACCGTGCTGCGCCTGTCCGACGAGACCGAGACGCTCATCGGCCTCGCCCAGCCGGACGCCATCGGCTCCCGTCTGGAGCGGGGCGACGCCGGATGCGTGGCGATCACCGGATACGAGGGCACCGCCGAGGACACCGGGCGGCGACGCGAGCGCGCGGCGGCCGTCCTGCGGGACTGCGGCGGCACCCTGATCGGCGCCGAACCGGGCGAACGCTGGGCCCACGGCCGCTACGCCGCGCCCTACCTGCGCGACGCCCTGCTCGACGCGGGCGCCTTCGCCGAGACCCTGGAGACCGCCGCCTTCTGGTCCCGCGTCCCCGAGCTGTACACCGCGGTGCGCACGGCGCTCACCGAGACCCTCACCCGGGCCGGCACACCTCCGCTGGTGATGTGCCACATTTCCCACGTGTACGAGAACGGCGCCTCCCTGTACTTCACCGTCGTCAGCGCCCAGGGCGAGGACCCGGTCGCGCACTGGGCGCCCGCCAAACACGCCGCCAACGACGCCGTCCTCGCCGCCGGCGGCACCATCAGCCACCACCACGGCGTGGGGACCGACCACCGTGACTGGTACGTACGGGAGGCGGGCGCCCTCGGCGTGGCCGCGCTGCGCGCCGTCAAGCACCGCCTGGACCCGGACGGGCTCCTCAACCCGGGCGTCCTGCTGCCCACCGACTGACCCACCCGCCGGCCCCTTCCGTTCCCACCGTCACCGCCCGGAGGCACACCGATGCGACAGTTCACCGCCGTCGTCAACCCGACCGCGGGTGACTCGACCGGAGCGGCGTCCCTGCTCCAGGTGGCCCGCCTGCTCCGCGAGGCCGGGGCCGGGCTGGAGACGGAGTACAGCCACAGCCTCGCCCACGCCCAGGACATCGCCCGGCAGGCCGGAGCACGCGGCCGGGTGGTCCTGGCGGTCGGCGGCGACGGCATGGCCGGCGGCATCGGCGGCGCGCTCAGCGGCACCGGCACCGTCCTGGGCCTCGTACCAGCCGGGCGGGGCAACGACTTCGCGCGCGCCCTCGGCCTGCCCCGCGACCCCGCCGCACTCGCCGACATCCTGCTGCACGCGGAGCCCGGACGGGTGGACACCATCGAGGTCGAATCGGCCGTCCACCGGCGCACCGTGGTCCTCGGAAGCGTCTACGCCGGCGTCGACGCGCTCGCCAACCGGCACGCGAACCACACCCGGCTGCTGCGCGGCGCCGCCTCGTACTACGCGGGCGGCCTGCGTGCCGTCACCACCTGGCGGCCGGCCGACTACCTGGTCACCGTCGACGGCGAGGAACACCACCACCGCGGCTACACCGTGGTGGCCGCCAACTCCCCCTACTACGGCTTCGGCCGCCTCATCGCCCCCGGGGCGCGGGTCGACGACGGACTGCTCGACGTCGTACTGATCCGTGAGGCACCGCGCCTGCTGTTCTTCACGCTGATGAACGAACTGAAGACCGGGGCCCATGTGAAGCGCCCCGAGGTACGGATCCTGCGCGGACGCGAACTGCGCATCGAGGCCTCCCGGCCCGTGCCCTACGGCGCCGACGGCGAGGTGGAGGCCACCTTGCCGGTGACGCTCCGGGTGCGCCCCGCCGACCTGCCCGTGCTGTACCGGCCCGGCACCGCCGTCGACTGACCGGCCACCGGGCGGCCGGGAGGAGCCCGTACGTCAGCCGGGAGCCGGCGGCCGGAAACAGGCGTGCACGACCTTGCCGTCCGGGCAGGGGCGGGCCTGCCAGGTGTCGGCCAGCGCGTCGACGAGCAGCATGCCCCGCCCGCCCGGTCGCTCGGTGTCGGCCGGGCGCGGAACCGGCAGCCGCCGGGAACGGTCGTGGACGAACACGTGCAGACAGGTGCTGTCCCAGGTCAGCACCAGGTCGGCCGCGCTGTGCGCGTGCACGTGGGCGTTGGTGACCAGCTCCGAGATGGTCAGCAGAACGTCGTCCACGGTGTCCGGCGCGGACTCGGTCCAGCCCAGTGACCGAAGATGCTCCCGTGCCCAGTCGCGCGCGGTCTTGACGCTGGAGTCCAGCGGCAGTGAGCGTGCCCAGCCCACCGCCCGCAGTGATGAATCGCTCAAGGTGTGCCCTCCCGCTGTGGCGGCCCTGCGACGCGCATACCCGCTCACCGGGTATCGACGCGACCAGTACCCGGCGACCAGTACCCCATCGGGCACACCGGGCACCGGGCATCGGGCGGATCGCCTCGATTCCGTCCGGAGGACCGCGCGGCCGTCCCGGGCTCAGGTCCGGGTCTCGGCCTCCCACCGGTCCGGGCCCATGCCGCGCCAGTCGATCAGCGGCGAGTCCGCCACGTCCTCCGGCTCGATCTCCAGGCCCGCGCGGCGCAGGAACTCGACCAGGTCGCGCACGCTGTGCGCGAGGCCGAGGATCTCGCCGTCGACCCGTACCCGGCGTCCGCCGGTCGGGGACGGCAGCTGCACGATCACGGGACGCTTGCCGGGCATGGCTCCAGCATCGGCCGATCCGGCCGCCCTCGCACGCGGGACGCGGACACGTGTCGGGCAGGGCCGGAGCGGGCACTCGGCGAGAACAGTCAAACGGACATATCCACCAGGAGGCGCACGTGGCGGTTCGGCATCGTCTGATCAAGGCCAGTCCGGCCAGGGTGTGGGAGGTCCTCGCCGACGGCACCCGGTACGCGCAGTGGGTGGTGGGAACCGCCGCGTCCCAGCCGAAGGACGGCGAGTGGCCGCAGGAGTCGGCGTCGATCAGCTACCAGATCCGGCTGGGCCCCTTCGAGGTCGGCAACGAGACGGTCGTACGGCGCTGCGTGGAGGGATCCGTCCTGGAACTCGAGGCCCACGCGGGCCCGCTCGGCACCGCCCGCATCTCCATCGAGCTGCGCAAATGGGGGGAGCACTGCCTGGTCATCGTCGACGAGCACCCGCTCCAGGGCGCGGGCGGGGCTCTGCACAACCTCGGTTTCGAGGCACTGATCCAGCTGCGGCACCGGGCCATGCTCGCGCGCCTGGCGAAGACCTGCGAGGGCGACGACACCGCCGAGGAGCGGGAACGGCACCCGAGGCCGGGCGGGCGGTACGCCACGGGCGGGAGCGGAGCCGGTCATGCCTGACGCCGTGGTGATCGGGGCCGGCCCCAACGGCCTGGTGGCCGCCAATCTGCTGCTGGACGCCGGGTGGAGCGTGACCGTGCTGGAGGAGCAGCCGGAGCCGGGCGGCGCCGTACGGCACGACCGCGGTGTGGATCCCGACTTCGTCAGCGACATGTTCAGCTCGTTCTACCCCCTGGCGGCCGCGTCGCCCGTGCTCTCCGCGCTGCGCCTGGAGGAGCACGGACTGCGCTGGGGCCACGCGCCGAGCGTGCTGGCCCATCCGCTGAGCGACGGCAGATGCGCGGTGCTGCACCGGCGGACCGACGACACGGCGGCATCCCTCGACTCCTTCGCGGAGGGCGACGGAGCCGCCTGGCACCGGCTTGTCGAGCTCTGGCGGAAGCTGCGCCCCGGTGTGCTGGGCGCCCTGTTCACCCCCTTCCCGCCGGTCAAGTCCATGGCGAAACTGGCCCTCGACCTGCGCGCCTCGGGCGGCCTGCGGGTGGCACGCTCCCTGATCCTGCCGGTGCGCCGCATGGGCGAGGAGGAGTTCCGCGGCGAGGGCGGCCGGCTGCTGCTGGCCGGCAACGCGCTGCACGCCGACCTCGCCCCCGAGTCCGCGGGCAGCGGAGGCTTCGGCTGGCTGATGTCCATGCTGGGACAGACCTACGGCTTCCCCGTGCCGGTGGGCGGGTCCGGGGAGCTGACCGGCGCGCTCGTGCGCCGGCTGCTCAGCCGCGGGGGAGAGCTGCGCTGCGGGCGGCGCGTCGAGCGGGTCGTCGTACGCGGCGGCCGGGCGGTGGGCGTCCGTACGGCCGACGGGCAGGCGGTGTCCGCCCGGCGCGCCGTGCTCGCCGACGTCGCGGTGCCCGCCCTGTACGAGGAGCTGGTCGGCCCCGAGCACCTGCCCGCACAGGTGCTGGAGGATCTGCGGCGCTTCCAGTGGGACTTCGCCACCTTCAAGGTCGACTGGGCGCTCGACGGCCCGGTGCCGTGGCGGGACGAGCGGGCCGCCGGCGCCGGGACCGTCCATCTGGCCGACGGCATGGACGAGCTGACCCGTTTCGCCGCGCAGATCGCCATGCGCCAGGTGCCCGACCGCCCCTTCGCCCTGTTCGGCCAGATGACCACGGCCGACGCCTCCCGCTCCCCCGAGGGCACCGAGGCGGCATGGGCCTACACACACATCCCGCACGACATCCGGGGAGACGCGGGTGACGAGGGCATCAGCGGGAAGTGGGGCCCCGACGACCAGGAGCGCATGGCGGACCGGGTCGAGCGCCAGGTCGAGCGCTTCGCGCCCGGCTTCCGGTCCCGCATCCGCGCCCGGCGCGTCCTGGCCCCGCCCGCACTCGCGGCACTCGACGCCAACCTCTGCGGCGGTGCCATCAACGGCGGCACGACCGCCATGCACCAGCAGCTCGTCTTCCGTCCGCTGCCCGGCACCGGACGGCCGGAGACCCCCGTGCCGGGTCTTTACCTGGCCTCCGCCGGCGCCCACCCCGGGGGCGGCGTACACGGAGCGTGCGGGGCGAACGCGGCCCGGGCCGTGCTCCGGGGGCACCGGACCAGGGGCCTGGCCGGCGCCCAGCGGATGCTCGCCCGGCGCGACCGGACCGGCCGCCGGCGCTGACGGCCGGCAACAGCGAAACAGCAGGGAGCGGCATGAGCGAACACCAGGACGGCCCCGACCGCCGGCACCGGCGCCCGGAGGGTGTCGACGACAAGACGGTCGAGGCCCTCGGATCACTGTCGAAGGCCCTGGAGACGACGGAACGGGCCCGGGGCAGCCTGTACGACTTCCACCAGCTCACCGGCGGTGCCGACCTCGAACTCGACCGTGCGGTGCGCCTGTTGCGGGAGGCCGGGCACCCGGAGTGGGCCGACAAGGTCGAGACGGAGATCCTGGGCCGCAACGTCATCCCCGGCCACTGGACGTTCCAGATCGTCGAGGCCTACGACCAGACCTACTACCGGCCGTTCCGGGAGCTCGAGCGCAGGGCGGTCGACGAACTCGCCCAGGGACGCGACCACTTGTACGAGGCGGAGATGAAGGAGGCCCGCCGTACCGCCGGGCACCCGGACCACACGGCCCGCCCCGCGGCGGAGGATTCATGACGCGCGCGGGCGGCAGCCCCCTGCGGGACCGGGTGGTCGTGGTGACCGGCGCGGCACGCGGCCTGGGCGCCGCACTCGCGTACGCGGTCGCCCGCCGCGGCGGGGTACCCGCGCTGCTGGGCCACGAGCCGGCCCTGCTGGCGGAGGTCGCCGCCCGGCTGCCGGGGCCGGCCCTGGCCCACGAGGTGGACATCACCGACGCCTCCGCGCTGCGGGCCGCCGCCGAGGAGGTGCGCCGCCGCCTCGGGCGCCCGTCCGCCGTGATCGCGAACGCCGGCGTCGCCGAGGGCGGCCCCTTCGCCTCCTCGGACCCCGCCGAGTGGCGCCGCGTGATCGAGGTGAACCTCGTCGGCAGCGCCCAGACGGCCCGGGTCTTCCTGCCGGACCTGACGGCCACGGCCGGCTACTACCTGCAGATCGCCTCCCTGGCCTCCATGGGCGCCGCTCCCATGATGAGCGCCTACTGCGCCTCCAAGGCAGGCGTGGAGGCCTTCACGCACTCGCTGCGGGCCGAGGTGGCCCACCGCGGGGTCGGTGTGGGCATCGCCTACCTCAACTGGATGGACACGGAGATGATCCGCGACGCCGACCGGCACGCCGTGCTGCGGGAACTGCGCGGCCACATGCCGCCGCCCGCCCGCCGGACGTACCGCGCCGACGACGTCGCCGAGCGGGTCGTCCGCGGCCTGGAACGCCGCCGGACGGCGATGTACGCACCGGCCTGGCTGCGGCTCGTGCAGCCGGCGCGGGCCGCCCTGCCCCCGGTGGTCCTGCGGCTGTCCCGTCGCGAACTGCCCCGGCTGGAAGCGCGGGAACCCCTCCCGCACACCGGGCTGCTCGGCGCCGGCGGCGACGCCGACCGCGCCGCGGCCGGGGCCGGGGGACGGGACGACCGGTGATCAGGACGGGGGAGGGTACGGGACGGGAAGCGGGCCGGCGCCGGCTCAGTACGTGAGGGTGCCGGGTGGTACCGGAGAGTGCCGCGGCGGGGGCCGCGGCACTCTCCGGAGCGTCAGCCCCGGTCGGCGAGCTTGCCGATCAGGTTGACCGCCGTACCCACGCCGTCCTCCGCGCGGAGCCGTTCGCCGATGGCGGCGGCGCGCTCGCGCAGGTCGTCGCCGACCAGCCGGTCCAGCACCCCGACCAGGTGCTCCAGCCCTAACTCCTGGAAGTTCGCGTACCCGCCGACGCCGAGGCGGGCCACCCGGTCGCCCCAGAACGGCTGGTCGCTGAAGACGGTGTAGATCCAGGTGGGCAGCCCGGCCGTCAGGCCGGCGGCCGTGGTGCCCGCACCGCCGTGGTGCACCACGGCCCGGCAGCGTGGGAACAGCCAGTCGTGGTCGACGGCGCCCACCAGCCGCACGTTCTCCGGCAGGTCGCCGGTCAGTCCGGACAGGTCCGACCAGCCGACGCCGACCAGCAGCCGCAGCCCGGTGCGCGCGGCGGCCCGCACGATCAGGTCGACCAGCTTCGGCGGGTCCAGCACCGGCATGCTGCCGAAGCCGAGGAACACCGGGGCCGGCCCGGCGGCGAGCCAGTCGGCCAGTCCGCCGGGGACCACCGCCTCCCCGACCCGTTCGCGTACCGCGTGCGGAAGCCGCCAGAAGCCGGTGACCGTGTTCTGCGGCGCCCAGTCGTGCGGGCGCGGGACCACCTGCTCGCTGAAGGCCTGGAGCGTCGGAAGGCCCAGGTCAACGGTCCAGGTCAGCGCCGCGCCGGGGGCCGGCGGCAGGCCGAGCGAGTCGCGGAACTCGTTGACGTCGTCCTTCTTGCCCTGCCAGTAGACCTCCTCGGCCACCTGGTGGGTCTGGAGGTGGTACTGCTCGGGCGGGACACCGTCCGGCACCGCCTGCGGGGTCAGCGGCTGCGGGAACTCGTCGGTGAGCAGCCACGGCGTCAGGTGACCGAGGACGACAGGCATGCCGCGCGACTGGGAGACCGCGAGCGCGTAGTCCTCGGTGTTGACGCCGCTCACCAGGATGTCGGCGCCCTCGGCCGCCGCCAGCACCGAGTCGCCGATGGTGTGCCGGGCCTCCGACAACATCTTCGCGATGCCCGCCAGGTAAGCCTCCACGTTCCCGGCGGCCAGCCAGCGCCGGCCCTCCTCGGAGCGCAGCACCTCGCGGACTTCCAGATCCATCTCGACGAACTCGGCGTCCGTCCCCGCGACCAGGTGGCGGGCGTCGCGGGGCGCGGCGAACACCACCTCGTGCCCGGCGTCGATCAGGCCCTGGGCGAGGGCCACGTACGGTTCGAAGTCGCCGCGGCTGCCGGCCGTGGACACGCCGATCCTCATACCGCCACCTCCGTCCGGAGAGAAACGGCCGTGGTGCGTCCGGGGGTTGGCTGTTCCATCTGTTACCTCGCTTCGTGGGGTGCTGCGTTCGCACGGTTTGCGGTTCTCGCGGGTGTGCCGACGGCAGGGATGGGAGCGCTCCCATCGGCCGCCGGCGCGGGAACACTTCTTCGTGGCCGCCGAGGTGGCCCTCGGTGAGGGGATCTACCAGACGACCGGCAGACTCTTCAGGCCGTAGACGAGTGTGTCGGTGCTGGCGGCGACCTCCTCCCGGGGGACGGCGAGCCGCAGTCCGGGCAGGCGCCGGAAGACGGCGCCTATCGCCACCTCCAGTTCCATGCGGGCCAGCGGGCCGCCGGGGCAGAAGTGCGCACCGTGTCCGAAGGCCAGGTGGTGGCTGTTGTCCCGGTGGATGTCGAAGTCCGCCGCGGCGGCGAACACGGTTTCGTCGTGGTTGGCGCCCGGGATGGAGATGATCACGGCGTCCCCGTCCGCGATGCGGGTGCCGCCGATGGTCAACTCCTCGGTGGCGACGCGGACAACGTTATCCTGGGCGATCGACCAGTAGCGCAGCAGTTCGTCGACGACGTCCGGCAACAGGCCGGGATCGGCGTGGAGTTCGGCGAGCACGTCGGGCCGGTCCAGCAGGGTGAAGACGCTGAGCGCGATCTGGTTGGCCGTCGTCTCGTGCCCGGCGATGAGCATCAGCCGTACCAGCGCCACCAGGTCCTCGCCGGAGAGCCGGCCGGTGCGGACGTAGTCGACGGTCAGCCGGCTGAGCAGGTCGTCCCGCGGTTCGCCGGCCCGCACCTCGGCCAGCCGGGCGAGGTACTCGGTGGTGGCGATGAACGCCTCGATGGCCTTGTCCGGTTCCGCCTGGTTGAGTATGGCGCTCGTACTCGCCTTGAATTCGTTCATGTCCTCGTCCGGAACTCCGAAGATCCGGGCGATCACGATGCACGGGAGAGGCAGGGAGAAAGCCGCGTGGAAGTCCACGGGCCCGGTCGACTTGGTCATTTCGTCCAGTAACTCGTCCGCCACCGACTCGATGAACGGGCGGATTATCTGGGTACGGCGTGCGGTGAACTCCGGCGCCACCATTCGCCGGTAGGTGCCGTGCTCGGGCGGATCCATGCGCCAGAAGGAAACCGCTCTCGGCGGTACCGGGAACAAGAGTCGATTCGGCCAGTTCGGGTGCTGGTCGTCGACGCTCAGCCGGGGCTCGGCGAGCGCGTGGCGCACATCGGCGTGACGGGCGATCAGCCAGGCGCGCCCGCCGTCCCGGAGCAGGACTTCACGAGGCGGGCCGTCGCGGTACTCGGCCAGGGCTGGAGGCTGGGACATCGGACACGTGCGCGGCAGCGGCCACTCCATGGGGGTCGCCTCAGCGTGGATCATGATTCCCTTTCTCGTTGCGCGGTCGGCTCGGATAGCGCTTTCTCGCAGGGTGTGAATGTGGATCCCGACCAGCTTGAGCAGGCCCGCTGACGCGACGCTGACATGGCCGAATTCTTTCCTTAAGTCGTATGCGAAGATGTTTCCGGTGTCCTGGGCGCCATGGAAGCGAATATTTGTGCACGTAACGACGCACGCCATTCGAAACGTACTGAGGTAAATCCCCGAGGGGGCATTCATGACGACCGAGGAGTTGTCCGGGCCGGAACTGACGGAGGCGCCCGCCGCGTCCTCCGCGGAGCCGCCGCGTTGGAGTCCGCTCGTGCTGGTGTCGCTCGGCACCTTCATCACGGTGCTGGACTTCTTCATCGTGAACGTCGCTGTGCCGGACATCCAGAGCGAGCTGCACGCGAGTTCCGTCGCCGTGCAGTTCGTCCTCGCCGGATACGGCCTGCCGCTGGCCACCTTGATGATCACGTCCGGGCGGATGGGCGATCTCTACGGCAGGCGGCGGCTGTTCGTGCTCGGGCTCGCGCTGTTCACCGCCGCGTCCGCGTGTGCCGGACTGGCGCAGAACCCCGGACAGCTCGTCGCGGCCCGGGTGTTCCAGGGTGTCGCCGCCGCGCTCGTCACCCCGCAGGTGCTCGCCCTGCTCGGCGCGATGTACGAGGGGCGCGCCCGGGCGGTGGCGTTCAACGTCTACGGCCTGGCGATCGGCATGGCCGCCGTGTTCGGGCAGCTCATCGGCGGCTCGCTGATCGCGCTCGACCCGGGCGGCCTCGGCTGGCGGGCGATCTTCCTGGTCAACGTGCCCATCGGGCTGGTCGCGGTGGCGCTGGTGCCCCGGCTGGTCCCCGAGTCGCGCGGCGGCGGAGGCGCCGGTCTTGACGTCGTAGGGATGCTCCTGGTCATGTTCGGCCTGGTCGCCGTCGTCCTGCCGCTGACCGAGGGCCGCGAGTCGGGCTGGCCGCTGTGGTCGGTGCTCTGCCTGGTCGCGGCGGTGCCGGTACTGGGGGCGTTCGCGCTGCAACAGCACCGGGGCACGGCGAGGGGCGGCTCACCCCTGGTCAACACGACGCTCTTCCACTCGCGGACGTTCTCCGTGGGCCTGGTGGCCATGATGTTCTACTTCGCCACCATGGGCGCCTGCTTCCTGGTGCTGTCCCTCTACCTCCAGCAGGGGCGTGGCATGTCGCCGCTGGGCTCCGGACTGATGTACCTCCCGATGGGCGCCGGTTTCTTCGGCGCCACCGCCCTCGGCGGCAGGGTGGTGAGCCGGCTGGGCCGGTGGGCCCCGGCGGCCGGTGCCTTCCTGGTCGCCCTCGGCTACGGCGGACTCGCCCTCCTGGTACGGGAGATCGGCGCGGGCGGCGAGGTCGCCCCGCTCGCCCTGCCGCTGCTGGTGGCCGGCGTCGGTATGGGCCTGACGATGGCGCCGCTCTCGGCCATGGTCCTCGCTCCCGTGGGCGCCGACCACGCGGCCGCCGCCTCCGGCATCCTCTCCACCGCCCAGGAGATCGGCGCGACCGTGGGCACGGCCCTGACCGGCAGCATCTTCTTCCGCCTGGTCTCCGACCACTCCGGCCCGGCCGCGGCCCCCCACGCCTTCAGCGTCTCCCTGACGGTCCTGGTGGCGTTCGACCTGCTCGTCGTCGCCCTGGTGGGCTTCATGGGACGGGCGAAGGCGGGCGAGGTGTGACCGGGGGCTTCTTACGGAGACCGGCCCGGGCGCCGGACGTACCGGTGCCGAGAGGCTGAACCCGAGCAGGCGGCCCGCCGCTCTCCCGCATCCGCGGGACGACGTACTCGACGTCCCGCGGCCACGGGTTGCGGGGTCCCGGCCGCGACGGCCTTCCGGACACCGGGCGGGAGCGGCGCCGCGCCTCCCGGCGCCCCGGCCGTCGCGGTGGCGGCCGAACAGAGGGGACCGGGCGGGTGGCGCACGAGACCGACGTCGGGCACCGGCTGCGCGAAGGTCCGCGACAGTCCGGCGGTGGGCCCCGTGCGTCCGGGGCCGGCCCCGGGGGTACACGGAGTCGCGGAGGGCAAGGCCGGGAGCCCCGCGGCACGTCGAAGACCACGGCGCCCACCCACCCCGCGACCGGACGGAAACGAGATGACGCGCCACGCCGACCAGCACGCCGTACCGCGTCAGGTCCGTGTGGGCCGCCCCGCCCCGGTGGTGGCCCTGCTGCGCACCCGACCGCTCGACGCCGACCGCGCCGCAGCCCTGACCGGGGGACGGGACGACCGGTGATCTCGGCAGGGGGACGCGAGGAAAGGAGCGATGACCAATGGCCAGGAACAAGCGCGAGGGTTCCGGCAAGGATCTCTCCAAGGGCGACACGGTGGCCTGGAAGAGCCACGGAAGCACCACGGAGGGCGAGGTCGAGCGGAAGCTCACCAAACGCACCGAGGCCGCCGGACGCACGGTGGACGCCTCGTCCGACGATCCGCAGTACGAGGTCCGCAGCGCCAAGTCGGGCAAGCGGGCGGTGCACAAGCCGTCCGCCCTGCGCAAGAAGTGACCGCGGACCATCGCCGGAGGTGAGGACGGCCGTCATGCAGACATTCCTGCCCGACCCCGACTTCCACCGCTCCGCCCTGCTCCTGGACCGCCGGCGCCTCGGCAAACAGCGGGTCGAGGCGCTCCAGGTCCTGCGCGGCCTGACCGTCCCGGGATACGGATGGCGCCGGCACCCCGCCGTGCGCATGTGGACCGGATACGAGGAGGCCCTGGTCCGCTACGGCCTGGAGATCTGCCGGGTCTGGCGGGACCAGGGCCACCAGGACAGTTGCGCCGCCTCGCTGGTCGCCGGGCTCGCCGCCGAGCGTCCCGGCGCGCCGGTACGCGACCAGCCGGCTCTCGCGGCCGCCGGTGAACTGCCGCCCTGGCTCGGCGACGAGGACTTCCACCGCAGCCACCGCTCCGCGCTCGTCCGCAAGGATCCCGACGCCTACGGCCACACGTTCCCCGGTGTCCCCGACGATCTGCCGTATGTGTGGCCGCGGTCCGACCGGGAACGAGACGGGGTGTCCGCCGGCGAGTGACGCGGGCGGCCGACGGGAGACGGGAGAAGCCGTGCTGCCGGACCTGCGCGCCCAACTCGGCGCGATGCTCTTCCGCCGGGTGGCGGGCCCCGACGGACGGGAGATCCGCGCCCGGATCCACAACACGCCCGGCCCCCGCTGGTTCGGGCCCGACCGGCCCATCCGTACCGTCCACGGCGACGCCTCGATGTTCATCGGCGGGGTGAGCGCCCTCCTGCTGCAGTCCCTGCACCCTCTCGCCATGGCCGCCGTCGACGCCCACTCCGGCTACCGCGGCGACCCCTGGGGGCGGCTGCAGCGCACCAGCGCCTTCCTGGCCGTCACCACCTACGGCACGGCGGCGGACGCGCGGGCGGCCGTCGACCAGGTCCGCGGCATCCACGAACACGTACGCGGGCACACCCGGCGGGGTGAGCCGTACCACGCCGCCGACCCGCACCTGCTCGGCTGGGTGCACACCGCCGAGACGGAGTGCTTCCTGCGCGCCCACGAACGCTACGGCGCCCACCGTCTCGACGCGGCCGGCTACGACGGCTACGCGGCCGACACCGCGACAGTCGCCGAGGCCCTCGGAGTGACCGCCCCGCCGCGCGACCGCCGCGCCCTGTACGACCGGCTGGAGAGCTACCGGCCCGAACTCAGGGCCACCCCCGAGGCCCGTGCCGTGGCACACTTCCTGCTCCTCGAACCGCCGGTGCCGCTCGCGGCGCGCCCCCTGTACGGCGCCCTGGCGGCGAACGCCGTGAACCTCCTGCCGGACTGGGCCCGCGGTCTGCTGCGGCTGCCCCGGGTCCCGCTGGTCGAGGACCTCACGGTGCGCCCGGCCGGTCACCTGCTGACCCGCGCCATCCGCTGGGCCATGGCGCCGCCCCCGCCGTCGCGCTGACGGTGCGCGAATGCCTGGGGGCGGCTTGCTTCCCGGCGGTGGATGCGGGACGGTTGCCGAAGGACAACATCCCCCGAGGCAGGAAGGTGGTGGGGTGCGCGGCGTGCGTGCCCCCGCTTGTGTGCGCTTCCCCGAGTTCTTTTGCCGACCCGCGGGACGCCGGCGTCAACGTCGGCGCGACCTGGGGTGATGCCCCCTACCCGGTCCTCGTCATCGACCGGAGCGGTGTTCTCGTGGGCCTGAACGCCGCCGCCCGCCGGCTCCTGCCGCACCGGGACGGCGACGGCGCGCGGCAGCGCCTCGTGCCGTCCTGGCTGTCCGCGGCCCACCGGCGCCTCACCGAGGGACCGGCCGTCACCTTCACCGGCCCGCTGACCGGCGAGATCGACGAACGCCGCTACGAGGCACATGCCACCCCGTCGGAGGACGGCGCCGTGGTGTGGTGGCTCATCGACGACACCGACCGGCGCGTGGCCGAGACCGCCCTGCACAGCTCGCAGGAACGGGTGGCCATCCTGTCGGCCGTGTCCAGCAGGCTGCTGTCCACCCTCAACGTGCCCCGCTGCGCGGACGCGACCGTGGGCATGGCCGCCGAACACCTCGCCGAGGCCGCCGTGCTCGTGCTGCCCCCGCAGGGGCGTCGGCACTTCCTGACCTACGCCCAGCGCGGTCGCCCCGTCCAGCGGGCCGTGCGGCAGATCGACGCGCGCGCCGTGCACGGCCTGGCGGAGGCCCTGCAGGGATTCCCGCCGGTCCCGGCCCGGTGGATCGACCCCGACGGCCTCCCCGGCTGGGTCGTCCCGGAGGGCTTCGCCGGGCCCGTCGGCTCGGTGATCGTCACCCCGCTGCCCGGTCACGGCGTCCCCGCCGGGGCCCTCATCCTGCTCCGCTCCGGCACCGAGCGGGTTTTCACCGAGGGCGAGGAGGTCTTCGCCCGGCTGTTCGCCGCCCGGGCCGGAGCCGCCCTGTCCGCGGCCCGCCTGTACACCGAGCAGACCGCCATAACGGCCACGCTGATGCGCGAACTGCTGCCGCCGGCCCTGCACACGGTGGACGGGGTCGAGTACGCCGGGCAGTACCGCCCCGCCGGGGACGAGGAACGGGTGGGCGGTGACTTCTACGACTTCCACCCCGGTGCCGAGAGCTCGCAGGAGACCCTCGTCGTGCTCGGAGACGTCGCGGGCAAGGGGCTGGACGCGGCCGTGCTGACCGGCAAGATCCGCAACACCCTGCACGCCCTGCTGCCGCTGGCCGGAAACCACGACGAGGTGCTGAAACTGCTGAACGGCGCCCTGCTGACCACCCAGCACACCCGGTTCGCCACCCTGGTGCTGGCCTCCGTGCGCCGCCGCGACGACCGGGTGCACGTACGGCTGACCAGCGCCGGACACCTGCCGCCGCTGATCGTCCGCCGCGACGGCAGCGTGGAGGAGGTGCCCACCCGGGGCACCCTGGTCGGCGCGCTGCCGGAGATCCGCTCGGTCGGCGCCGAGGCGGTGCTCGGCCCCGGAGAGACCTGCCTGCTGTACACGGACGGCATCACCGAGGCACGCGGCGGGCCGCTCGGCGACGAGATGTTCGGCGAACGGCGGCTGAGGCGGACCCTGGCCGAGTGCGCCGGGCTGCCCGCCGAGGCGGTCGTGGAGCGGGTGCAGATGCTCGCCGCCCAGTGGATCGGGGCGGGCCGACACGACGACATGGCGACCGTGGCCGTCAGCGCCCCGGCGAAGGTCTCGCCGGGCACCGCGGACCACGACGGCGCGGGCGAGCGCGGGAGGCGCAGGTGAGCCTTCCCGGACAGGTGAGCCTTGCCGACCGGGTGAGCCGGATCGAGGACCGGCTCTGGCAGGCCGTTCTGGACGCCGACGAGTACAGCGCGGTCGCTGTCGTGCACGGCGCGCTCGCCGAGGGTGTCGACGAGGAGACCCTGCTGCTGGACGTCATCGCCCGGGTGCAGGCGAAGGCCGGCACCGAATGGGCCGCCAACCGCATCAGCGTGGCCCAGGAACACGCCGCCACCGCCATCAACGAGCGGGTGGTCGCCGCCCTGGCCCACCGTCAGGACGGCGGCCCGTACCTGCGTGGGTACCGCGGACGTGTGACGGTCGGCTGCGTGGACGGGGAGTGGCACGCCTTCCCCGCCCGGCTCGTGGCGGAGATCCTGCGCCTGCGCGGCTGGCAGGTCGACTACCTCGGCGCCCAGACACCCACCCCCCACCTCGTCGCCCACCTGCACCACACCAACCCGCGGGCGGTGCTGCTGTCCGGGTCCATCCCCACCCACCTGCCCACCGCGCACGCGGCCATCACCGCCTGTCAGGCCGTCGGCGTCCCGGTGCTGGCCGGAGGCCGCGCGTTCGGCCCGCAGGGCCGCTACGCGTTCGCGCTCGGAGCGGACCGGTGGGCGGCCGACGCCCGCGGCGCCGCGCAGGCGCTGGAGGCCGACCTGCCGCACCCCGACCCGGCCGCCGCCCGGCAGATCGTGGACGACCTGCCGCACCTGGCCGACCAGGAGTACACGATGGTCGTCCAGTCGCGCGGCACGCTCGTCAAACAGACGCTGAGGGATCTGGAGAACCGTTTCCCCGCGCTGCGTGAGTACAGTGACGAACAGCGGGAGCGGACCGCCGAGGACATCGCGCACATCGTCGACTTCCTGGCCACGGCGCTCTACGTGGACGACGTGGAGGTGTTCACCGGTTTTCTCCTGTGGACCGCGGAGATCCTCGAGGCGCGAAACGTCCCGGCGGTCTCCCTGGTCAGCGGCCTGGACGCGCTGTCCGACCGGCTGCGTGACTTCCCGCGTACCCTGGAACTGCTCCGTGAGGGCGCCACCGCCCTGCTCGAGCGTGCTCACTCGCCCGGACCCGGACCCGACCTGCGCGTATGACCCAGCACTCTGCCACCGACTTCAGCCTCACCACGGTCAGCGCGCCGTCCACCCTGACCGTGCGCGTCGCCGGGGAACTCGACTACGACACCAGCGACGAGCTGGTGGACACCGTCGTCGCCGGCCTCGCCGGCCCGCCGGCCCCCCGCCATGTGCGCCTGGACTTCGCCGCACTCACGTGGATCGACTCCATGGGACTGTCCGCGCTGCTGATGGTCCACCGGCACACCCGGGCGGCCGGGGCCGCGCTGCATCTGGACCACCGGCCCGACGTCCTGGAGCGCATGCTGCGGCACACCAACGTGCTCGGTCATCTCACCGCACCCGTCGCGGCCGGCGAACCGGGCCCGCCGGACGAGGGCGGCGGCACCGGGGCGGTGGTGTCGTGACACCGGCCTCGCCTTCCCCCGACCGCGGATGGCAGGATGACGGCATGCGGTGGGGTTCCGAGACAACAGTGCAGGTCGCGCGGCACGCGCGCGTCCTGGAGATCAGGGTGCGCGGGGAGATCGACTTCGACGAGTGCGACCTGCTGCGCGCCGCCTGGGCCGAGGCCGACGAGTCCGATCTGCCCACCACCGTCGTGGACCTCTCGGGGGTCACCTTCGGCGACAGCCAGTTGCTCAGTGCCCTCCTCGACGCCCAGCGGCGCCACCGCGCGCGGGGCCGTGAGTTCGTCATTCTCGGCCCGCTGCAGGAGGCTCTGGTCCGGCTGCTGGCCATCAGCGGCACCCTCGAACACTTCACGATCACCGACTCCCGCGACAGCGCGCTGCCCAGCGACACGCCCTGACCCGCGGTGCACCACCTGAAAGACCGGGAAGGATGCCGGGAACACCGAGGGGGACGGAATGTCCGTGACGCATGAGAGCGAGGGCGGCCCCGGGCCGCACACGACGCCGGGCCCACAGAACGGCGTGTCCGGTGCCGGGTCACCCGAGCCGGTGGACGCGCTCCGCTTCAGCGCGACCTGGGCCGAGGGCGCCCTGCGCATCGCCGACGCGCGCGGCGCCGTCCGCACCCTTCTCGCCCGGGCCGGGCACCCTCCCGTGCTGCGTGCCAGTCAGGACGCGCAACTGGTGGTCAGCGAACTGATCACCAACGCGCTGCGCCACGCTCCCGGCCCCTGCGGGATGCTCCTGGAGGTCGCTCCCGGCCGGCACGAGCTGCGCGTGACCGTCTCGGACACCTCCCAGCGATCGCCCGTGGTCCGGCCCGTGGACGCCGAGCGCATGGGCGGCCGCGGCCTGCACCTCGTGCTCCGGATCTGCGGCCGGGTGCGCGTCACCCGGCACGACCGGGGCAAACGGGTCACGACCACCGTGCCGCTGCCCGGCCGGGCCGGGGACGCACCCTAGGACGCCGGTTCAGACCTCGCGCCAGCGGGCGTTGCACCAGGAGAAGACGCCGAACGCGGCCAGGCCCAGGGCGACGAGGGCGAGCAGCCACGGACCGGCCGGCAGATCGCGGAACGAACGCAGCGTGTCGTCCATGCCCTTGGCCTTGCCGGGCTGGTGCTGCACCGCCGCGACCAGCGCGAAGACCCCGGCGACGGCGAAGACGAGGCCTCGGGCCGTACCGCCGGCGACTCCGAAGAAGTCGGTGAACCGCTTGGCCTTGTGGGACATCTCCATGGTCCGCAGATGCTTGCGGAACTTCTTCATCACGGCCCGGACGGCGATCCACAGTCCCGCGACCACCACGGCGGCCCCGGCGACACCGACGATCCACTGTCCGCCCGGCCACTTGAGCACGGTGGCGGTGACGTCGTCGGTGTTCCGGTCGGAGGAGCCGCTTCCGCTGCCCTTGTCCCCGGCCGCGTACGACAGGACAGAGAAGGACAGGAAGGCGTAGAACACGGCCCGCGCGGCGGCCATGGCGCGCTTGGACGCCTTGCTCCCGTCCGCGCCGGCCCCGCCGAACACCGCCTCCGACAGCCGCCACAGCGCCATGCCGGCGAGGGCGACGCCGACGATCCACAGCATCGCCGAGCCGAATGGCTTGGACGCGAGTTCGCCAAGCGCGCCGCCGCGGTCGGCCTGCTTGCCGCCGCCGCCGAACGCGATCTGCAGGGCTATGACGCCCACCAGTACGTAGATCAGTCCTCGGGCGGCGAATCCCGAGCGGGCCGCCGCGGCCATCGCCGTGCTGTCGGCCGCGCGGCGGGCGTGGCCCCGTCCACGCAGGGCCCATGACTGTGCATTCATACTGCGCCGATGCCCCCGGACCGGGGTTCGACACCTGCCCGGCGCGGGTGCCCGTCCCACCGCGTGCGATGGGACGGGGCGAACCCGCATGAGGCGGGGTGAAACGCTCATACCCGACGGGGTGAACCTCTACAGGAACCTGCGGATCGGTGCGACCGAGAGCTCGCGGGCCCGCTGGAGCACCGGCCGGCGCCGCCAGCGCACGGGGTCGACCGGCTCGCTGCGCTCCAGGTCCTCGTCGAAGTCACGGTCGAGGCCGGCGGTGAACTCCTCGTCGAGCACGGCGAGCATGACTTCCTCGTCGTGCTCCAGGGAGCGCCGGTTGAAATTCGTGGACCCGATCAGCGAGGCGACCGAGTCGACCGTGATGATCTTGGTGTGCAGCATGGTCGGCTGGTACTCGCGGATCTCGACGCCCTCGTCCAGCAGCCGCTGGTAGTGGTTCTGCCCGGCCAGGCGGCACGCCCGCTGGTCGGTGTGCGGCCCGGGCAGCAGGATCTGCACCTGCACGCCGCGCCGGGCGGTGGCGGCCAGCAGGTCGACGAAGTAGTCGTCGGGCGCGAAGTACGCGGTGGAGAGGCGGAAGCGCTCCTGTGCCGACGTCAGGACGACCCGCACGAGCGTCTGCATGTCCTGCCAGCCGAAGCTGGCCGACCCCCGGACCACCTGCACGACCGCCTGGCCCGGCTGCTCGTGCTCGACGAACCGGTCCCGCTCGTCGTAGAGAGTGTCGTGGCACTCGGCCCAGTTCTGCGCGAAGGCGGCGGCTATGCCGTCCACGGCGGGTCCGCGCACCTCCACATGGGTGTCCCGCCACTCGCCGGGACCACGGGCGTCCCCGCACCACTCCTCCGCGATGCCGACGCCGCCGGTGAAGGCGAGGCTCTCGTCGACGACGAGAGCCTTGCGGTGACAGCGGTGGTTCTGCTTCAGCGGGGACAGCCGCACCGGTTTGCGGAACCAGGCGACCTGGACCCCGGCCTCGTCCATGGCGTCCAGCAGGCTCGGCTCGATCTCCTTCGCCCCGAACCCGTCCAGCAGCAGCCGGACCCGCAGCCCCGCCCTGGCCCGCTCCGCCAGCGCGTTCGCGAACTCGTGCGCGATCTCGCCGCGCCAGTAGACGAAGGTCATCATGTCGATGGTGTGCCGCGCCGAGCGGATCGCCTCGAGCATGGCCGGGAAGATCGCGTCGCCGTTGCGCAGCCGCGTGAGCCGGTTGCCCTCCGTCGCGGCGATGCCGAGCAGACGCTCCAGCCGTCTTCGCAGCCGCTGCTTGCGGGCCTCCGTGTCCTCCGTCGTCGTCGCGCCCGCGTCCGGGTGCCCGTCTTCCTCCGCCGTCCGCTGCAACATGCCCTGCCTCCCCTGTCGTGGCCCGCCCCCTGGCCATGGCTTCGGGGCGGGCGCCGGATCCGCCGGGCGTACGTATACCCGCAGGGCGCGTCACATGCCTTCGGGGACGGGCGGTGTCCGCTCACCGGACACGCGCCCCGCGGCGGCTCACCCCGCCGCGTTGTCGACGCGCAGCCGTACCTGTTCCTCCAGGTGCCGCAGGCTGTGCTCGAGGGCGTCGCACACCTGCCGCTCGCCCGGGTCGTGGCTCTCGTCGAAGAAGGACAGGTGCACGGTCACCTCGCTGGCGCCGCTGCCGATTCCCGCGACCTGGAGCCAGCCCGCGTAACTGCCCTGCTCGCGAGTGCCCCACTCGATGCGCATCTGGTCCTTCTCGGCGCGCATGAGGGCCGCCGTGTCCCTGTCGGTTTCGTCCTCGTGGACCGTGACGGCCGGGGGATCCTCCACGTGCACGTGCAGCTCCCGCGGCAGCCAGGCGTCGAGCTGGCCGACGTTGGCCGCCTGGTCGAAGACATGCTCGGGCTGTGCGGGCATCGTGCGGGAACGCTCGTACTCGGACATCGGGACACCGCCCCTCCGGTCGGAACACGTACCCCGGACGCGTGCCCCATTTGCGCCCGCCGAAAAGCCCCGGTTCGTCCCGGCGCCGGACGGCCCCGGCAGCCGTTCTTGCCGATCTCTCACCTGTGAATTGCCCCAGTATCCGTGCTGTTCGCGCCATGGGTTTGTTAGATTTCGCCACCAAAGAAACCCAGGTGAAGCCCGCCCGTGCACCCGAACGGTCCGGTCTGCCGGGCCCGACCGTTCAGGGGGAGTGGAAGATGAGCGACCCGTGGGACGGCCCGGGCGGGCAGGCCACGCGCGGCACCGCCCGGGTGCCCGCACAGCGCACCGACGAGTCCGGCGCCCCGCACCCCTCCGGCGGCCGCGGTGCCGCCCGGCAGGCGGCAGGGGAAGCCGCCCGGCCCCGCCGCAGCGCACGGGCGCGGCGGGCCCGGCCGGTCCGGCGCGGCAGGCGCGCGCTGCGGATCGCCGGAATAGGCCTGTCGCTCGCGGTACTGGCCACCGCCGGTGCCGGCTGGTGGTTCTACGAGCATCTGAACGGCAACATCCACAGCGTCTCGCTCGACGGCAAGGGCGGCACCGAGAAGGCCGACGCGTTCGGCCGCACCCCGATCAACATCCTGGTGATGGGCTCGGACGGACGCACCAGCAAGGCGGACTGCAAACTCGGCGGCGGCTGCTCGCGTACCGGCGTCCAGGACGGCAGCAACGCGGACGTGCAGATGGTGGTGCACATATCCGCCGACCGCTCCAACGCCACCGTGATGAGCATCCCCCGCGACACCATGACCAAGGTCCCGGCCTGCAAGGACGCCGCGACCGGCCGGTCCACGGGCGGGTACTACGGCCAGATCAACAGCGCGCTGCGGTACGGCCCCGCCTGTCAGGTGGCCACCGTGCACCAGCTCACCGGCATCCCCATCGACCACTTCGTCAAGCTCGACTTCTCCGGCGTGGTCAAGATGTCCGACGCGGTCGGCGGAGTCTCCGTCTGCGTCACCGACGACGTCTACGACACCTACTCGCATCTGAAGCTGTCCGAGGGCAGCCACACCCTCAAGGGCGTCGCGGCCCTGGAGTTCGTCCGCTCCCGGCACGGCTTCGGCGACGGCAGCGACCTCGGGCGCACCATCTCCCAGC
This sequence comes from Streptomyces sp. NPDC005706, assembly GCF_040631045.1. Taxonomy (NCBI): domain Bacteria; kingdom Bacillati; phylum Actinomycetota; class Actinomycetes; order Kitasatosporales; family Streptomycetaceae; genus Streptomyces; species Streptomyces sp. NPDC005706. The sequence continues at coordinate 36,663 of NZ_JBEXYS010000012.1, forward strand.
ACATCTTCCTCGGCGCGATGATCCGCAAGTTCAAGAGCGCGGGCACGCTCACCGACCCGAGCGCGGTCTACGATCTCGCGGACGCCGCCACCAAGGCGCTGACCGTGGACGACGGCCTCGGCACCGTGAAGAAGCTGATCGGTCTCGCCACCGATGTGAACAAGGTCCCCACCGAGCGGATGACCTTCACCACGATGCAGACCGGCGCCGACCCGGGCGACAGCAACCGGGTCGTGGTGGGCTCCGGCGCCAAGGCGCTGTTCTCCGCCATCGCCGACGACCGTTCACTGACCACCGGCTCGGGAAAGAAGTCCGGGGCGGCCTCGGCGACCGCCGAGGCGAAGGCCGTGCCCGCTTCCGACATCGCCGTCACGGTGGAGAACGGCACCGGGATCACCGGCCGCGCCTCCGCCGTCGCGGCCGCCCTCACCGGCAAGGGCTTCAGCACCGGTACGACCACGGCCAACGCCCCCAGCTCCGCGGCCACCACCACGCTCACCTACGGCACCGGCCAGAAGGGCGAGGCCCGGACCGCCGCCAAGGCCCTGGGCCTGCCCGCCTCGCATCTCGAGCAGGGCACCGGCACCGGCCTCACCCTCGTCGTCGGCGCCGACTGGCCGAGCGGCACCACCTGGCCCGGCACCTCGGCGTCGCCGGAACCGGCCGACACCGGGGCGGCCGTCTCCAACGCCCACGCCCAGACCGCCGACCAGGCCAAGACCTGTGCCAAGGTCAGCCCCTACAAGACGGTCAGCCTGGGCGGTGTCCCGATGACACCGGCCCAGGCGTACACCGCCGCGCGCGGCAAACCGGACTCCGACGACTGAGACGTCGCTCCGGAGCGCCGCGCCCGGGCCGCGGCCGGGGGCGCGGTGCCCGCCGCGGCGGGGCTACTGTTGATCGAACCGGTGAGCGAGACGGGTGGTGACGGATGGAGTGGCGGGAGTACGCGGAGGCGATGGCCCGGCTCGCCAGGGACCTGCTGGAGCAGGACTCGGTACAGGCGACGCTGGACGCGATCTCCGCCGCGGCGGTGGAACTCGTCGAGGGCTGTGAGTTCGCGGGCATCCTCGCGGTGCGCAAGGGCAAGGCGGTCACCCTGTCCGCCACCCACGACATCGTCCGTGAGTCCGACCGGCTCCAGGGAGAGCTGGGGGAGGGGCCGTGCTTCGACCTGGCCCGGCGCAGAAGCGGCGACCGCGTCTACCGCATCCCCGACATGACCGCGCCCCAGCCCCACTGGGAGCGTTTCGCGTCGTCGGCCCGCGACCTGGGCGTGTCCAGCATGACGGGGGTGCTGCTGTACACGGACCAGGAGGACTTCGGGGCGCTGAACCTGTACGGCTCCCGCCCGGGGGCCTTCGGCGAGGAGATCGAGACGGCCGGCTGGCTGCTGGCCTCGCACGCCGCCGTGGCTCTGGCCAGCGCGCGCACCATCGACCAGCTCGAGCACGGGCTGGAGAGCCGGCACGCCATCGGGGAGGCCATGGGCATTCTGCGTGAGCGCCACGGGCTGAGCGAGGAGGACGCCTTCAACGTGATGCGGCGCATCTCGCAGGAGCACAACGTCAAGCTGCGCGACATCGCCGAGCGGGTACGCGACGCCCCTCCCGGGACGGTCTGACCGGCCGCCCGCGGGATGCCGTCCGTCCTGGTGGCGATCCGGTCCGCCCCGGTGGCGGCCCGTTGGGCGGATCAGCACGGATCCTTTCCCGCGGCGCCCGGCGCAGCGGATCCGGGTCCGCCGGCGCCGCGGGGCCGCGCGCGCCGGGCAGCAGGAGCGATACGTCGATGTGCTTGCCCCCGTCCCGCGCCGTCACGGAGAGCGTGTGGCTGATCGCCTTGACGATCTCGAGGCCGTGGCCGCCGATCCGCTGTCCGTCGCGGGACCGGACCTCGGGCATCCGGTGGGAGGAGTCCCACACCGAGATCCGGAGACGGTCACCGTCGGGAGACACCTCCAGACCGAGCCCGCAGGGCCCCGACGCGTGCTGTACGACGTTCGTGATCAGTTCGCTGACCACCAGTTGCGTGTCCTGCACCACGCGGTCGGGGACGGGGACGCGGTCGGTGGCACGGACACGGACGAGAAAGCGCTCCGCCGCTGCGCGGGCCTGGGCGGCGCTGATGGCGCCGCTGTCCCAGGTGGTGTTCCACCGCAGCGAGGCGTCCCCGTTCCGTTCCGGCTCATCCGACGCCTTCTGCCTAAGCGGGATGGCCATGAAAATGCCTCGGTTGTCACTGGGTACGTAGCTGATCTGAATCAGTCGGCTACCCCGAAGCCGGATCAGTAGCCGCTTTCCGGCCCACCAGTGTCGGAGGCGCAGGTCACTCGCCTCGGAGATGGGCCATATTGGTTGTATGTCCACTCTCGTCGTGTCTGGGTCGTGGTTCGGCGGGCAACCGGTGGGCGGGGTGGCTGACGGCTTCACTCGACAGTCGGTGGAGGCGCTATGCGGCCTGATCCCCAGGGGGACGGTTCACTGGACGAGGCGCTCGGGTCGGCGCTGACCGGCGTGGTGCGCCGCACCGGCGCGTCCATCGGCGGTCTGTTCCTCACCGAGGAGCCGCGAGGGGTCCTGCGCATGGTGGCCGTGTGCGGGGTGCCGCAGGAGTTCACCGCTCCGTGGCGGCGCCTGCCGCTCACCGCCCCCGCGCCGCTCACCGAGGCGATCAGGGAACGCCGGATGGTGTGGGTCGCGGGCCACGACGAGATGGCGCGCCGCTATCCGCGCACCGCCGCCGTGCTGCCGTACCGGTTCGCTCTCGCCGCGGTCCCCGTGACCGGTGCGCGCCGGTGCTGGGGCGGCCTGGTGCTGCTGTGGCCCGACGAACGGGCGCGCGCCGCGTCCGCGCGTGAACGCGGCCACATCACCGCCAGCGCGCACCAGCTCGCCCGTCTGCTGGACGACTCGCCCGCGCCACCGGACCTGCCCGAGCTGCCCCGCGTCTTCCGCGTCGACACCGTGCGCCACCCCCTGCTGACCGGCACGGCCGCGGCCGATTACCTCGAACGCGTTCCCGAGGGCGCCGTGTCCCTCGATCTGGAGGGCCGGGTCACCTTCGCCAGCACCACGGCCGCCCGGCTGCTCGGGCGCTCGGTGGAGGAACTGCTCGGCACCCGGCCCTGGCAGTCCCTGCCGTGGCTGGACGACCCTGTGTACGAGGATCAGTACCGCACGGTCGTCGTCAGCCGGGCGCCCGCCTCCTTCGACGCCCTGCGGCCGCCGGACCAGTGGCTGACCTTCCGGCTCTACCCCGACGGCAGCGGCATCAGCGTCCGCGTCGTCCCGGGCCGGGAGCAGGCCGCCGACCCCGCGGCACCGGTGGCGCGGCGTACCGCCACGCCGGCACCGACGGGACGGCTCTACCAGCTCGTCCACCTCGCGGCCGCGCTCACCGAGATCGTCACCGTGCGGGACCTCGTCACGCTCGTCACCGACCAGATCCTCCCCGCGTTCGGCGCCCAGGGCATGGTCCTCTCGGCCGTCGACGCGGGCCGGCTGAGCATCGTCGGCCACTACGGCTATCCCGGCCACGTGGTGGAGCGCCTGGACGCGCTGCCGTTGGACACCGAGCTCACACCGGCCGGTGACGTCCTGGCGGCCGGCGTCCCCGCCTTCATCTCCAGTCCGGCCGAGCTCGCCCGCAGCCACCCCCAGGCAGCCCGGCTCAGCGGCAAACAGGCGTGGGCCTTCCTGCCGCTGGTCGTCTCCGGCCGCCCCGTCGGCTGCTGCATCCTGACATACGACCGTCCGCACGACTTCAGCGCCGACGAGCGCGCCGTGCTCACCTCACTGGCGGGGCTCGTCGCGCAGGCGCTGGACCGCGCCGGCCTGTACGACTCCCAGCACCGTCTCGTCCACGAACTCCAGCAGGCGCTCCTGCCCCGCGCCCTGCCCCCGGTGCCGGGGCTCGAGGTCGCCACCCGCTATCTGCCGGCCGGTCACGGCCTGGACGTGGGCGGGGACTTCTACGACCTGCTGCGCCTGGACGACGGCACCGCCGCGGCCGTCATCGGCGACGTGGAGGGGCACAGCGTCGCAGCGGCCGCGCTCATGGGGCAGGTCCGCACCGCCATCCACGCCCACGCGACGGCGGGGGCGACACCGGACCAGGTCCTGGCCCGCACCAACCAGCTGCTGGCGGACCTGGACTCCGAACTGCTCGTCGCGTGTCTGTACGTGCAACTCGACCTGACCGGGCACCTCTTGCGCCTCGCCAGCGCCGGGCACCTTCCGCCGCTGATCAGACCGGCGCCGCGGCACGCGACGACACTGGACGTCGAACCGGGGCCCCTGCTGGGCATCGGCACACGAGTCCGCTATCCCGTCACCGCCGCCGCCCTGCCCGAGGGAGCGATCCTCGCCCTGCACACGGACGGGCTGGTGGAACACCCGGGCACCGACGTCGCGCAGACCACGATGGAACTGGCCGCACATCTCGCCGGTGCCGACGGCGGTGACCTCGCGGACCTCGCCGACAGCCTCGTCCGGCACGCCTGGCCGGGCGGCCGGCGCACCGACGACGTGACCGTGCTGCTGCTGCGGGCCCTGGCCGGGCCGGAGCGGTGAGGTGGAGCGAGGCGGACGCGGCCTAGCGGGCGGTTCCGAAGTCCTGGGTCCAGTAGCTGTTGGGCTGCGCGAGACCGACGCCGATCTCCTTGAACGAGCAGTTGAGGATGTTGGCCCGGTGACCGGGGCTGGACATCCAGCCGGCCATGACCTGCTCCGCCGTGGAGTAGCCGTAGGCGACGTTCTCGCCGTAGGAGCTCCAGGTGTAGCCGGCGCCGGTGATCCGGTCGCCGGGGGAGGAGCCGTCGGATCCGGTGTGTGACATGTTCTGGTGGGCGGCCATGTCCTGGCTGTGCTGCTGCGCGGCCTTGGTGAGGGTCGCGTTCAGGGTCAGCGGGGAGCAACCGGCCTTGCCGCGCTCGGCGTTGACCAGTTCCAGGATCTGGGCGGTGACGCCGGAGGCCGTGGCGGTGGCGGTGGGCCTCGGGGTGCTCGGCGCGGTGGTGGCCGCGGGTGCGGTGGGCCGGGGCGTGGTCCTGGGAGCCGTGCCGGCGGGCTTCGGGGCGCGCTGGGGCGTGGTGGCGGTGGGCCGGGGAGCGCTGGGGGACACCTTGACGGTGTGCTTGTGCCTGTGCACGTGCCGGTGGTGGTGCTTCGGCACCCGCTTCTCGGGGGTGGCCGCGGGGGCGCTCGATGCGGTCGTGCTCGGTGCGGTCGTACTCGGGGCGGTCGTGCTCGGTGCGGTCGCACTCGGCGTCTGCGACGGCAGCCAGCTGGGCGCGATGCCACCGTCACCGTGCCAGTAGCGCTGCCCGTGGTCGTCGTACCGGCTCTGGGCGGCGGCGGCCTGCGCGGCGACGGGGCGGTCCGCTCCGCCGTCCGGCCACTCGCCGCAGGCCATGGCTATGGACGGCACTCCGACGGCGCTCACCGCGACCGCAGCGATGACCACCCGCCGGTAATGCTGCTTCTTGCGATGCTCTCCCATTGCGTGACCTCACTCGCTGGTCGTTGCGCGTCCGGATGTCGCCGACGCGTCGCGGACTCCGCTCCCGACCTGCGGGAACGCCTTGCGGATCGTCATTCTTAGGAAGCCTTCACATGGCATGCAAAGAGGCCGTCGTACTACCGCGCCTAGTAGCCGCGGGCGGCCCTTGCCAAGGGTGACCGGGCGTGCAGGCCGGGCGCGAGCGGTACCCACCCACCACTGCCGCTCCGTCAGAAACCGTCGTGCGCCACGAGGACGGGAGGCGCGCCCGGCCGGACGGAACGCCGTCCGGCCGGGTCTGATCCACTTCCACACCAAGACGGACAAATCCCATATGTCGCCAGAGTGACGTCTACTAACCGACCCGCTCATGTCGCGGGAGCGCTGTGAGGGATGTCACGGAACCACGGATTCCGGTTGTTGCCGGAGCGCCCGGGCCCCGGTCCGGCCGGTCCGGCCGGTCAGAGGCGCACGGTCATCGCCACGGTCACGTCGTCGCCCGCGGACAGGCCCCGCCGCGCACCGCCTTCTTCAGCGGCAGCGGACAGCCGCCGTCCTTCGGGAAGAGCGACGTGGAGAAGCCGCTGCCGCCGATCCGGGCGTCGACCGGAATCACGCCCCAGCCCTACGTGGCCACCGAGGCGATCTGCCGGATGTCGGCGGACTCCTCCGCGGGCACGGCGACGAAGTAGAACGGTGACGGCCCCCGCCACTCGATCACCCGACCGTCGAAGACAAGTACCATGCGCGCTGCTCCAGTTGACCGAGGAGGGCCGGATCGTGCTCAGAGTGCCCGCGGTGGGAGGGCAGGGCCTTCGCCGCCGTCCGGCCCGGGGCGTCAGGCCGGTTCGCCCCGCCAGGCGCCGTCCCGCAGAGCCCAGCGCACGGCCGGTGCCACGCAGAGCCCGGCCAGGGCGAACACCACACCGAGCACCGCCCAGCCGAAGGTGCCGTGGGCGATCGCGGTGACCGTGACCAGGGCCGGCCCCGCCATCATCCCCGCCGACGCGCCCGTGCCGAACACCCCCTGGTAGACGCCGTGCGCGCGGGCGTCGGCGAGTTCATAGCCGAGGGTCCAACCGCCCGCCGCCGACAGCACCTCGGCGAACACCTGCACCACCGCCCCGGCCGTCAGCGACAGCACCGCCCACACGGGGGAGAGGCCCGCGGACAGCGCGTACACCGCGCAGGCCGCCGCCAGCAGCAGCCCCGACCAGCCCATCGCCCGTACCGCCGTGTGCACTTGGGAGGCGCGCCGGGCGACCCGCACCTGAAGCAGCGCCACCAGCACACAGTTGACGATCATCAGCAGGGCCGCCGTCCAGCGCGGAGCCGTGGTGCGCTGCACGATCCACAGCGGCAGCCCCACCTCGGCCAGCGTGTACTGCACCACCAGCACCGCGTTGAGTACCGTCACCGTCAGGAAGGGCAGGTCGCGCACCGCTCGCCAGCGCTCGGCCGCCGGAGCGCCGGCGGCCGGGACCGCACGTTCCCGCGCGTGCGACGCCGGCGCCAGCCGGGGCAGCAGCAGCGCGGGGCCCGCGAAGGACAGCGCGTTCAACGCGATCACCGTCAGGTAGGCGCCCTCCGTGTCCACCTGCAGAGCGACCGCGCCCAGCGCGCCGCCCACGCCCATCCCGACGTTCGTCACCATCCGCAGATACGCCCGCGCCTCCACGCGTGTCGCCGGCGGCAGCACCTCCGCGTACAGCGCGCCCTGCACCCCGCGGCTCGCCATCTGCAGTCCCGTCGCGCAGATCACCGCGACGAGGAACGCGGCGTAGGAACCCACGAGGACGTACGAAGCCGTGGCGATGCCCGTGCCGCCCCACAGCAGGGAGCCGACCCGCCGGGCGCCCCACCGGTCCGCGGCCCGCCCGGCGGGCACCCCCGCGGTCACGCCCACCAGGCCCGCGACCGTCATCCCGAGCCCGACGGCGGTCGCCTCCAGGCCGACGACACGCGTGAAGTACAGGACGCCCAGCGGGAAGTACAGCCCGTTGCCCAGGGAGTTGACCGCGGTCAGCACGGTGGCGAGGCGCAGCACCGGGTCGGCCGGCAGCAGCCCGCCCGCCCGGGTCGCCCGCCCCGCCCGCGAACCGCCGTCCTCGTCAACGGACTTCGGAAGTGGTGTGGTGGTCATGCCGGACAGCCAACCCCGTCCCCGCCCCGGTCCGACAATGATTTAGCGTGACACTCAATGATCGAGTTCCGCTTCGCCATCGGCGACCTGGCCACCACCTCCTTCGCCTACTCCCCGCTGCAGGAGGCGGTGTTCTCGCTGCGGTGTCTGCACGACCCCGCGCGGTACCCGCACCACCGGCCGTGGCTGCGCCGTTTCCGCCCGAGCCTGGAGCACCTGGACCACGAACTGCTCACCGCCCTGGTCGCTCCCTGGCTGTGGGTGCCGGACTTCCTCACCCCGCGCCCGGCACGGGCCCGGCCGGTCTTCGCGCACGAACTCGACGAGGTCCGACGTACCCCACCGGACGTCGTCGCCGCCGACTTCCGGGCCACCTACCGCGCCGCGGACACGCTTCCCCCGCTCGTCGCGCGGGGCCTGGCCGACCCGGCGGCCTTCCTCGTCCGGCTCACCGACGCCCTCGACGCCTACTGGCGCATCTGCCTCGCCGACGCGTGGTGGCCGCGTACGCAGAGCATCATGGAGGCCGATCTCGCCCACCGGGCACGGATGCTGGCGGAACAGGGCGCGGCCGCCCTGTTCGCCGGGCTCGACCCGCGACTCGTGTGGACCGGCGGTCACCTCCGTCTGCACCGCGAGGGTGACACCGCTCCGTGGCCGTCGGCCGACATCCGTATCGCGGGACGCGGCATGGTGCTGGTGCCGACGCTCTTCGCGCGCGGCGCCCAGACGATGATCGACGCGTCCCGCCCGCCGCTCCTCGTCTATCCGGCCCGCGGCCGCGCCACGCTCTCCGAGACGCCGCCCCCGGTCACCGACCGTGCCCTGGTCCGGCTCCTCGGCCGGCCCCGCGCCCGGCTGCTGCGCCTGCTCGCCGAACCGGCTTCCACGACCGAACTCGCCCACCGTCTGGACGTCACCCCGGGCGCCGTCAGCCAGCACCTGGCCGTCCTCTACGACGCGGGCCTGCTCAGCCGCACCCGTAGCGGCCGCACCGTCCGCTACCGGCGCACGCCGCTCGGCGACGCGCTGTGCCGGTAGCGGACGGCGCCGCCGGGGCGTCCGGTCAGCCGGCGGCGAGCAGTTCGAGGGTGTCGATCACACGGTTCGAGAAGCCCCACTCGTTGTCGTACCAGGCGACCACCTTCACATGACGCCCGTCGACCCGGGTGAGGGCCGAGTCGAAGATCGACGAGGCCGGGTTGCCCGTGATGTCGGACGACACCAGCGGGTCCTCGGAGTACTCCAGGACGCCGGCCAGCGGCCCCTCGGCCGCGGCCCGGTAGGCCGCCAGCACGTCGTCGCGCGTCACGTCACGCGCGACGGTCGTGTTCAGTTCGACGATCGAGCCCACCGGAACCGGCACCCGGATCGAGTCGCCCGACAGCCGGCCGTCGAGGTTCGGCAGCACCAGACCGATCGCCTTGGCGGCGCCCGTCGTGGTCGGCACGATGTTGACGCCGGCGGCGCGGGCCCGGCGGGCGTCGCGGTGCGGACCGTCCTGCAGGTTCTGCTCCTGCGTGTAGGCGTGCACCGTCGTCATGAAGCCGTGCTCGATCCCCGCGAGTTCGTCGAGCACCGCGGCGAGCGGGGCGAGCGCGTTGGTCGTGCAGGAGGCGTTCGAGACGATCGTGTGCCGGGCCGGGTCGTAGGCACCGGTGTTCACCCCGAACGCGAGCGTGACGTCCGCGCCGTCCGACGGCGCGCTGACGAGCACCTTGCGCGCTCCCGCGGAGACATGGGCGTGGGCCGCCTTCGCCGACGTGAAACGGCCGGTCGCCTCCAGCACGATGTCGACGCCGAGTTCGCCCCACGGCAGCCGCTCCGGCTCACGCTCGGCAAGCACCCTGATGCGGCGGCCGTCGACGACGAGGGCGTCACCGTCGGCGGTCACCGGCCGGCCGAGCCGGCCGGCCGTCGTGTCGTAGGCGAGCAGCCGCGCCAGCGTGGCGGGCTCCGTGAGGTCGTTGACGGCCACGACCTCCAGGTCGCTGTCACGCTCCAGCAGGGCGCGCAGCACATTGCGGCCGATGCGGCCGAAACCGTTGATGGCGATACGAGTCATGAGTGGTGTCCCTTCGCTCGCCACCAGGTTCGCGGGCGGCGGCGGCCGCTGACAGAGGCGGGATCGCCACAGTTCGCAAGGATCGCGCCAGCCGGTCGCGGGCTACTCGCCGCGGGTGAAGGTGCGCCGGTACTCGCTCGGGGTGGTGCCGAGGACCTGCTGGAAGTGCAGCCGCAGATTCGCGGCCGTGCCGAGACCCACGTCGGCGGCGACCTGCTCGACGCTCCGCTCCGAACGCTCCAGCAGCTCGCGCGCCACGTCCACGCGGGCCCGCATCACCCACTGCATCGGCGTGTACCCGGTCTCCTCGACGAACCGGCGTGAGAACGTGCGCGGCGACACCGCCGCGTGCCGGGCGAGCACGTCCAGGGTGAGCGGCCGGCCGAGCCGGTGCAGCGCCCACTCGCGGGTCGCCGCGAACCGTTCGCCGAGCGGTTCGGGCACGCTGCGCGGCACGTACTGCGCCTGGCCGCCGCTGCGGTAGGGCGCCGCGACCAGACGCCGGGCCGCGTGGTTCGCCGGGGCCACCCCGAGATCGCGGCGCAGGATGTGCAGGCACAGGTCGAGGCCGGAGGCGGCACCGGCCGACGTCAGCACGCTGCCCTCGTCGACGAAGAGCACGTTCTCGTCGACCCGGACGAGCGGGTGCCGCGCCGCCAGCGCCCGGGCGTAGTGCCAGTGCGTCGTGGCGCGGCGGCCGTCCAGCAGACCCGTCGCGGCGAGCGCGAAGGCGCCCGTCGAGATCGCGGCGAGCCGCGCGCCCCGTTCGTGGGCGGCGAGCAGCCCGTCGACGACGGCCGGCGGCGGATCCTCACGATCCGGGAATCTGTATCCGGGGATGAAGACGCTCTGGGCCCACGCGAGCGCTTCCAGGCCGTGCGCGACGTGGTACGACAGACCGTCGCCACCGGTCACCAGGCCGGGCGCCGCCCCGCACACCCGCACCTCGTACGGCATGCTCGCCCGCGTCGTGAACACCTGGGCGGGAATGCCGACGTCCAGCGGCTTCGCACCCTCCAGGACGAGCACGGCGACACGGTGCGGATGCGGGGCTGAGGTGGACACGAGCAGCAGGCTACGCGGCGCCCGGACACACCGCGGACCGGCGAGTCCGGCCCTGCGTCCGGGCAGCCGGTCCGCGTCCCTGCCCCGAGAACGGCCCCGGTCCTACCAGTAGTGCCGGCGCCCCGCGACCGCGTGCCCCATGGAGCCGAGGATCCACAGGACCGCGCCGATCACCACGAGGATGATGCCGATGGTCCACAGGATGGAGATCCCCGTGAGGAAGCCGATGATGAGCAGGATGACTCCGAGGGCGATCATGACGTGCCTCCTGTCGAAGTAACACTCCATATGTCCGTGTGCCCCGAAGTGAGGCGTCAAGCCACCCACCGAAGCAACAATTCAGGACAGATCCAAAACTTTAAATAAGTCTGAAGCAACAAATCTTGACGCCATCGATCGCGCTTCGTACGTTCCGCAACGGCCGCAACGAAAGACGAACTCGGCTGACACCCCACCTTGTTGGCAGCACGTCCCGTCCTTCGAGGAGCAGACGATGCGCGGAGAGAGATCAGCAGTCACCGGACCCGGGCCCGCACAGGGACACGGACCCGGAACAGAAACCGAGGTCACCGGCACCGGGCCCAGGCCGCCGCGGCGCCCCTACGCACGCGTGCGATCCCTGCTGGCCGTCCTGGCGCTCGTGCTCGGCGCGCTGGCCGGCCTGAGCGGGCCGGCCGAGGCCGCCGGCGCGCAGCCCTGCGACATCTACGGCGGGGCCGGCACCCCGTGCGTCGCCGCGCACAGCACGGTGCGCGCCCTCTACGGCGCCTACAACGGACCCCTGTACCGGGTCACCCGCGCCTCGGACGGCGCCGCCACCGACATAGGACTGCTGGCGGCGGGCGGCTACGCGGACGCCGGCCGCCAGGACACCTTCTGCGGCGGAACGACCTGCCGCAGCACGAAGATCTACGACCAGACCGCACGCCACAACGACCTGACCCCGGGACCCGCCGGAACCGCCGGCATGGGCGCGGACCGCGGGGCGGACGCCAGTGAGATCGCGGTCACCGCGGGCGGCCACAAGGTCTACGGCGTGTGGATCTCACCCGGCGTCGGCTACCGGTACACCGGCGTGGCCTCGGGCGTCGCGGTGAACGGACAGCCCGAGGGCGCCTACATGGTGGCCAGCGGCACCCACGTCGGCTCGGCTTGCTGCTTCGACTACGGCAACGCCGAGAGCACACCGGCCGACACCGGAAACGGCCACATGGACGCGGTCAGCATCGCCACCACGTGCTACTTCGCCCCGTGCACCGGTGCGGGGCCCTGGGTCGAGGCGGACCTGGAGAACGGCATGTTCCAGGGCGGCGACGGCTCCAACACCGCCAACCGCGGCAACAACAGCGCGTACGTGACCGCGGTGCTGAAGAACGACGGCCGGACGAGATACGCCCTGAAGGGCGGCAACTCCCAGTCCGGCGCGCTGACCACGTGGTGGGACGGGGCCCTGCCCACCCGGGGCGGCTACCAGCCGATGCACCAGGAGGGCGGCATCATCCTCGGCACGGGCGGCGACAACAGCAACTGGAACATGGGCACGTTCTTCGAGGGCGTGATGGTCGCCGGCTATCCGACCGACGCGGCCGAGAACGCCGTGCAGGCCAACATCGTGTCGGTCGGCTACTCCGGGCGGACGGACGTGCCCAACGGCCCCCAGGGCACGGTCACCGGCCCCGGTGGCAAGTGCGTCGACGTCGCGGCGGACGACACCGGCGTCAACGGCACCGCCGTACAGCTCTGGGACTGCCAGACGTACGCCGAGGACCAGTTCTGGACCCACAACCCCGACGGCTCGCTCGGCACGCTCGGCCGGTGCCTCGACATCAACGGCAACGGTACGGCCAACGGCACGAAGGTCGAACTGTGGGACTGCAACGGCGCCGGCGGCCAGAAGTGGGTGCAGCAGACCGACGGTTCGCTCCTGAACCCGCAGTCGGGCCGCTGCCTGGACTCGCCCAGCGGCGCCACCGGCAACGGCACCCGGCTGCAGATCTGGGACTGCAACGGCGCCTCCGCCCAGAAGTTCTCCGCCAACGGCGGCGCGCCCGTCGCCGGCCCCGGTGGCAAGTGCGTCGACGTCGCGGCGGACGACACCGGCGTCAACGGCACCGCCGTACAGCTCTGGGACTGCCAGACCTGGGCGGTCGACCAGCACTGGTTCCACCACGCCGACAACTCCCTGAGCACACTGGGCCGTTGTCTCGACATCGAGGGCAACGCAACGGCGAACGGCGCGAAGGTCGAGCTGTGGGACTGCAACGGCGCCGGCGGCCAGAAGTGGGTGCAGCAGACGGACGGTTCGCTCCTGAACCCCCAGTCGGGCCGCTGCCTGGACGCGCCCAGCGGCGCCACCGCGAACGGCACCCGGCTGCAGATCTGGGACTGCAATGGATCGGCGGCGCAGAGGTTCCGGCTCAACTGAGTGCGCATCATGTGCAGAGAAAGTCACAAAGGCTCCTCCGGTGTTGTTTCTTACTTCAATCACTGCCGGGAGCTGGGGCTATGCCCACGGGTTCCGTCGAGGGCGAGGGGATCTGGTGGAGGTGTGTGCGGGAGTCGCTTCCCTCCCGCACACACGGGGTTGATCTGTGCGTGACAACTGGGCACGCTCCGGGACGCACCGGTCTTCGTCGCCGGTGCGTCCCCCCACTCAACCCCCCACATACGACGAGGAGATCCCTCTTGACGACCCATCAGCACCGCATGGGGAAGGCAAGGATCGCCACCGCGATCGCCTCCGTGACGGCCGTCGTCGGTACCGCCATGGCCGTTTCACCCACGGCCCACGCCGAACGCCCCGCCGAGGGCACGGTCTACGGGATGCACGCCCGGGGCGCGGTCGCCGGCAGCTACATCGTCCTGCTGGACCAGAAGGCGTCACAGGCGCGGAAGGCGGACCTGGCGGAGCAGTACGGCGGCGAACTCGGCCGCACCTACGGATCGGCGGTCAACGGTTTCTCGGCCACGAGCCTCACCGAGACCGAGGCCAAGCGGCTGGCCGCCGATCCCGAGGTCTCGACCGTGGTCCAGAACAAGAAGTTCCACATAACCGCCACCCAGGACAACCCGCCGTCCTGGGGCCTGGACCGGATCGACCAGGCCGACACGGCCGGCGACCACAAGTACACCTACCCCGACAAGGCCGGGGAGGGGGCGACCGCGTACGTCATCGACACCGGCGTCCGCATCAGCCACAAGGACTTCGGAGGCCGCGCCTCCTACGGCTTCGACGCCGTCGACAACGACGACAGCGCCGACGACGGCAACGGCCACGGCACCCACGTCGCCGGGACCATCGCCGGGACCGCCCACGGCGTCGCGAAGAAGGCCAAGATCGTCGCCGTCAGAGTCCTCGACAACAACGGTTCCGGCACCACCGAGCAGGTCGTGGCCGGCATCGACTGGGTGACCAAGAACCACAAGGGTCCCTCCGTCGCCAACATGAGCCTCGGCGGCGGCGCCGACCCGGCCCTCGACGCGGCGGTCGGCAAGGCCATCGCCGCCGGGGTCACCTTCGCGGTCGCGGCCGGCAACGAGTCCACCGACGCCAAGAACAGCTCGCCCGCACGGGTGCCGGAGGCCCTCACCGTGGCCTCCAGCACCAACGTCGACGCGCAGTCCGACTTCTCCAACTTCGGTTCCGTCGTCGATCTGTACGCGCCGGGATCGGACATCACCTCGGACTGGAACGACAGCGACGAGGGGACGAAGACGATCTCCGGCACCTCCATGGCGACCCCCCATGTCACCGGTGCCGCCGCCGTCTACGTCGCCGGCCACCCGGACGCCACACCGGCTCAGGTCGCGACAGCCCTGACCGGCGGGGCGAGCGCCGACAAGATCACCGGCGTCGGCAGCGGAACGCCCAACAAGCTGCTGAAGGTGACCGAGTAACGACACCGTCCGCGGCCCGGCGACCCCACTCGCCGGGCCGCTGACTGTTACTCACTTTCGGGTGAGACCGGTACGACGGGCTTGGGTCCGATGTGCCGGGTGGCGTCCTCACATGACTCATTCACCGCATTAATGGACATTGCATCCGAGAGTCACGGAAATGTGCGTGAATCGTAACGGGCTTCGTGTGTCCGCCGGCGACGCGGCCCGCTGCCTGCACGGTGTGGCTGTGCGGCCGCCCGGCCGCCACCCGCACAACCCTGAGAAGGGGGACACCTTGTCCGCTTCTGTCTTCGTGACCGCACGTCGTGTCGCTGCCGCCACTGTCGCCGCGGCGGCCGTCGTGGGCGCGGCGGCACTGCCGGCCTCGGCTGCCGACCACGGCCGTTACCAGCGCGCACAGGTCGTCATCAGCGCCGTGCAGCACGGCTCCCACGTCCGCGACGCCCGCGCCCTGAACAGGGAATGGGTCGAGATCACCAACGAGGGCCGCCGAGACGTCAACCTGAACGGCTGGACGCTGTCCGACGCGGACGGCCACACCTACGTCTTCCGCTACTACCGGCTCGAGGGGCACGAGACGGTCCGCGTCCACACCGGCAACGGCCGGGACCACGTCGGTGACGTCTACCAGGACCGCGGCCGCCAGGTGTGGGACAACAACGACACCGCGACCCTGCGCGACAGCCGTGGTCGCTACATCGACTCCGCCTCCTGGGGCAACGACCGCCACGGCCGCTGGGGCGGCGACTACCGCGACCACCGGGGCGACGACCGCCACGGCCGCTGGGGCGGCGACTACCGCGACCACCGGGGCGACGACCGCCGCTACGACGGCGACCGCCGCGGTGACCGCCGCCACGACGACCGCGGTGACCGCCGCCACGGCGGCTGGCACGGCAACCACCGCTGATCCGACACTCGGCAGTTCTTGACCCGCGGCGCGTCACTCACTCGAAGTGGCGCGCCGCGGGCCGTTTTTCGCCAGTTGGCCGATGAATGGCCGTATTGCCCGACAGGGCCGGTTCCCGCACACTGTGCGGTGACCAGGGGGAGGGGCGCATGGCCACGGCCGCGGACGAACTGCGTCAACTGTTGGCGGAGTTCATCGGACAGCAGCGCAGACTTGAACGACTCATTGGTTGGGGCAAGCCGACGCCTGACCGGCTGGCCGCCGCGACGGAGGTCTTGTTTGCCGCGCGGTTGCTGCTCGCTGAGGCCGAGGACGTGATCAGGGACGGGCCCGGGCCGGCCGACGGGTTCGACGCGGAGGACGCATGTACGTGCCTGGCGATCCTCGTACCCACCCTCCTGGCTTCTGTGGGCTACGAGGATCCGCCACCGCCCACCTTCACGGGGATTCTGACCGACCTGGCCGAGGCCCGGGTAAGCCTCAACCGCCCGGGGGCCGAGCCGGCCAAAGCCGAAGCACTGGCGAGTCTCAACGAGATCATCGAGGTCGTAGGAAGGGAAGCCGACAAGGTCGCGGCCGGTGAGACGCCCAGGTACTGGCGGTCCCGCCTCCAGGGAGCTGTGAGAGTGTCCCGGGCACTCATCCCACACGTGGCCACCACCACCGCCATCGCTCTGGCCTCCACGGCTTCCGGCGGGCCGTTCGCCGCCGCGCTGTCAACCGTCGGGAGCTCGCTGGCGGCGCTTCTGCTGCCGGACGGTGAAAAGCTCAAGGCGTTGTTCGAGCCGCCGAAACTCGGGGCGTCCGCCATCGCCCTGCACAAGACTGCGGCGGAGAGGGCCTTGAAGGAAGGGCGTAGCCTGCTCAAGCAGTCCGAGGAACCGGCCGGAAAGACCGATTCCTTGGAGTGGGTGGAGCAAGCCCATGCCGCCGTGAGGCTCCACCTACGCGTTCTCGGGGACGTGCCGGGGGCCGACGTAGAAGACCTCGAGCGTGACGCCGACACCCTGTTGCAGGCATTCGAGCACGCGAAGAGTGTCGCCGACGGCACGCCGGAGGCCGAGCCCGACGCCCGCGGTCTTGACGAGGTGTTGGAGAGCTGGGAGGAGGAGACCGGCGGACAGACGATGATCGGTCAGACACGTTCCAGACGGCGGGTCCGCCAGGTCAACGCACCCGAGACCCCGCCGCCAGGCGGCACACCCAACGCCTCGCGCCCGGACACCCCGCCCCCCGGCACCCCGCCCCCAGGCGCCTCGCGCCCTCCCCGGCCTCAGAACGGCCCAGGCACCCTGGGTGTCTGACCCGCGGGGTCCGGACGCCCGTTCCGGCGTCCGGACCCTGAGTCACGTCATGCCGCGAGCGCGTGGCCCGGGTGCAGCACGACCTTCGTGTAACCCTCGATCCGCTTGTCGAACTTCTCGTACGCCCCAGGCGCGTCCTCGAGCGGCAGCTCGTGCGAGACCACGAAACTGGGCTTGGCGCGCCCGGCGATGATCATGTCGCGCAACTGGCGGTTGTACCGCTTGACGTTGCACTGACCGGTGCCCATCTGCTGGCCCTTCTCGAACATCCGGCCGATGGAGACCAGCAACTGGCCGTGCTTGGCGTGCTCGTCGGGACCGCCCGGGTCGGACGGCACGTACAGGCCGGGCACGCCGAGCATGCCGGTGGGCCGTACCGTCTCGACGAGGGTGTTGAGGACGACGGCGGGCTCCTCGTGGCTGACGTCCTTGTGGGACGTGGCCTGGTAGCCGACGGCGTCCACGCCCTTGTCGGTGCCCTCGCCCGAGGTCTGCTCCTTGATCTGCTCGGCCGGGTCGCCCTTGGTGAAGTCGATGGGGATGGCCCCGATCTCCTCCGCCTTGGCGAGCCGCTCGGGCACCCGGTCCACCGAGAACACCTTGGACGCACCGCGCAGCAGTGCCGAGTAGGCGGCCATCAGGCCGACCGGACCGGCACCGAACACGGCCACGGACTCACCGGGCGACACCTGCGCCAGCTCGCAGCCGTGGTACCCGGTCGGGAAGATGTCGGCGAGCAGCACGAAGTCCGTCTCGAACTCCTCGCCCGGCGGCAGCTTCAGGCAGTTGAAGTCGGCGAACGGCACCCGCAGCCGTTCCGCCTGGCCACCGAGGTAGGGACCCATCGCGACGTAGCCGTACGCTCCGCCCGCGAACCCCGGATTCACCGTCAGGCAGAACCCGGTCTTCCCGGCGAGGCAGTTCTTGCAGAACCCGCAGGCCACGTTGAACGGCATCACGACCCGGTCGCCCTTGGACAGGGAGACCACGCCGCTGCCGACCTCCTCGACGATGCCGAGGTTCTCGTGGCCGAAGACGATCCCGGCCTCCGCGGCCGTACGGCCCTCGTACATGTGCAGGTCGGACCCGCAGATCGCCGTCGACGTGACCCGTACGATCACGTCGTTCGGGTGCTGTATCTGCGGATCGTCGACGTCCCTCACCGTCACGTTGAACGGCTTCTCATAGACGACGGCTTTCACCTTCGGTCACCTCCGCGTCGAACGCCGGACGGCGGCGGCGACGGGCCGCTCCGTGGGGCACCCGGACAGGCGGGCCTGCGGCCGCGCCTCGCGGGCCCAGCGGAGTCCTCGCCGCGCTGCTGAACACTTCCAGCAAACGCCCGCCCGGCCCGATCCGCAAAGGCACGCCTCCTGTGGCCCCCAACCACCGTTTAAGTCGACGATCTTGGGCACGCGTAGCCGGGTGATCTTCGTCGTCGTTCCTCCGGAGGGAAGCCCAGCATGACCGTCCCCGCGCGCCCTTTCCGCCCCGTCGACCGTGACCGGCGGCGCTTCGATCTGCGTACGACCGCCATGTTCTTCGGCCTGCTCGCGATCATTGTGTGCGTCATGAGCTTCGTCGCCCGTACTCTTGTCGGCATCGTCGAACGCCGTCCGTTCTGGGCCTGTTCACTGGCCATGGTGAGCCTCGCGGTGGCGCTCATGTGCAGGTCACGGTGGCGGCGTCTGTCCGTCGCGAGATGTGCGCGCCGTGCCACCGAGACCCTGGAGGCGGCGGCCGAGAAGGCCACCGACACGCTGTGCGACCCCGCACCGGCTCCGGTCCCGGCCGAGTCGGTGCGGATGACGGTGGCCGCGTCGCCGGCCGTACCGGCCGACGCACCGAGCGAGGCCGAGAACCCCGGTCCGGAAGCCACGTACCCCGGCGCCGGGCCGCTCGGGCCCGGTGGTGAGGAGGCGACCGTCCCCCTCGACGACGTGGTCGATCACGCCGAGCTCGACCCCGACGCCTTCGAACAGGCCATAGCCGACCTGTGCGCACGCGACGACTGCCGACAGGTGGAAGTGGTGGGCGGCGCGGGCGACTTGGGTGCCGACGTCACCGCGGTCACCCCGGACGGCCGGCGCGTGGTCATCCAGTGCAAGCGCTACTGCGACACCAACAAGGTCGGCTCGCAGGACATGCAGCGCTTCGGCGGCACCTGCTTCACCGTCCATGAAGCCGACATAGCGGTGGTCGTCACGACGAGCGACTTCACCGCACCGGCCCTCGAGTACGCCCAGCAGTGCGGGATCCTGTGCGTCAACGGCGCCGAGCTGAGCGCCTGGTCCGACGGCACCGGACCCTGCCCCTGGGATCTCGCGGAACCCGGCCTCTGAGGGGCGGAGGCGAAGCACGGCGCCGTCCCCGGGACACCTTCGCTAGTCGGTTCCGGACTCCAGGACGCGCCGGGCCGCCTCGGCCTCCGCGGCCGGCGGGGACAGCTCGTCGAGGGTGTCGAGCTCGGTGTCCACCTCCAGCTCCAGTTCCCAGGCCGCCGCGAGCCGCTCCTGCTCCTCGCGGGGCCTGGCGGCCACGGCCTCCCGGTGCTCCGGGTCGAGGGCCGCGAGGAAACGTCCCACCGGGTCCGTCGGCATACCGTGCTCCTTGTTCGCCGGGAAGGGGGCAGCTCGCGCTCCAGCATGGCCAACGGGTCCCGCGCCGGACGCCCGACACGGCCCGCGACCACCCTGATGGCCCCGCCACCGGCCCGCCGCCTCCTCCCGGCCGGCACGCCGCCCGCCCCACGGCGGGCACCCCGGCCGCCGCACGTGCCGGGTACCGGACGGTGCGGGATTCTGTAAGCGTGTGTGGTGCCCCATCCGGCCGGATCCCCGCGGCCTACGCCGCCTCGGGCCGCCGAGCGGTACGCGTGACGCTGGTCGCCGCGGCAGGGTTCTTCCTCTTCCGCTACGGCCTGGGCCTCCCCGTCGCGGCGACGTACGCCCTGTTCTCCGCCGTGGCGCTGGGCGGACTGTCCAGGATCCCCGGCACCGGACGGCAGCGGGCCGCGACGGGACTGCGCGCGCTGCCGGTGTGCTGGCTGCTGGTGATCGCCGGCACCTGTCTGTCGGTGCGGACCTGGAGCGCCGTCGCCGGCATGCTGATCGTGGGCTTCGCCCTTGCCTTCACGGCCGTGGGCGGCCCCCGCCCGGCCGGCGCGGCTCCCGGCCTGCAACTGCTCTACATCCTGCCTTCCTTCCCGCCGTACGATCCCGCCTCGCTCGGTGAACGCCTGATCGGTACGACGACCGGGCTGGCCCTGCTCATCGCCGCCGAGGCGCTGCTCCTCCCCGAGCCGGCACCGCCGTCGTACCGGGAGCGGGCCGCCCTCGCCGCACGGACCGCGGCCCACTGCGCGACCCTGCTGGCCGTGCCCCCGTACGCCCTGACCGGCACGGACAGCGGTGCCGCCCGGGAGGCCGGCGCGGCCCTGCGACCCCTGACCGTGCCGGAGGCGGAACGCCCCGCCGGGCCGGGGCTGCGCGACCGTGCCCTCGCCCACACCGGTCTGGCCACCCGCACCCTGCTCAGCCGGCTGGCACAACTGACCGCCCCGCCCGGCGACGATCAGGGCCCCCGGGTGACCGTGGTGCTGCGCGCGGTGGCGGGCCTGTCGACCGGGGCCGCGAACAGCCTCGGATCGGGGCCGGCGCCTGTGGCCGCCTACGAGGAACTGGCCGCGGCCCGCGCCCATCTGTCGGCCACGTCCGCCGGCCCCGTGCCCGCCGTGGCCGCTGCCACGGGCGGCACGCCCCCGCCGGTCTTCCCGCCCGCCGTACTGCGCCGGCACGCCGCCGTACTGGAGATCGCCGACGCCGCGCTGGCCATGGCCACGGCGGCCGACCTCGCGGTTCGTGGCCGGCGGGCGTCGGCGCCGGTGCCGCCGGGCCGCTTCTGGTATGCCACGAGCCGGGCCCCGGGGCTGTGGTGGCACCGGGTGCGCGGCCACGCCGGGCGCCGGTCGGTCTTCTTCCAGAACGCGGTGCGCATCGCCCTGGCCCTGACCGCCGCCCGGCTCATCGCGGGTGTGGACACGCTGCCCCACGGATTCTGGGCGACGCTGGCCACGCTCACGCTCACCCGGACCACCATGGACGAGACCTGGAGCACCATCCGCCGGGCGCTCGGAGGCACGCTGGCCGGGGCGTTGCTGACCGCCGCGCTGCTGACCCTGGTGGGCGGCCACACCGAGATCTACGCCGTGATACTCCCGCTCTGGATGCTCCTCGCCTTCACCCTGGGCCCGGTCAAGGGTGTCGGCTGGGCACAGGGCCTGTTCACGGTGCTCGTGGCCCTGGTCTTCGCCCAGCTCGCGCCGCCGACCTGGCGGCTGGCCGAGGTCCGCCTGCTGGACGTGCTGGTCGGCAGCGCGATCGGCGCGGTGTTCGGCCTGCTCGCCTGGCCCCGCGGCGCTCACGACGAGTTGCGCCACGCGGCGGCGGAACTCCTGCGCAGGGCGGCCGAGATCGTGGTGGCGACCAGCGCCGACGTGGCGGCCGGCGGCGCGGTGGCCGCCGCGCCGCTCGCGGTGTCCGGCCACCGCTCGCTGCACCAGGCGGTCATCCTCGCGGAGTCCGCGTACGCCCAGTTCCAGAGCGAGCCGACGCTCTTCGGGGGCCGGGGGAGAGGGGCGGCGCTGCCCACGGTGGACTGGCAGGCCACCCTCATCGCCGGACACCACACGCTGTGGGGATCCGAACGGCTGCTGGAACCGCCGCCCGCCGCGCTGGGCCCGGCCGCCGCCGAGTCGGCCGCCGGACTCGGGGACCGGGTGGCCGGGCGGATGCTGCTCGTCTCGGCGGCGCTCGACCCCGGGAGCGACACCCCGGCCGCACCGGTGCCCCGCCTCGACCCCGCCCTCGCCGGGTTCACCGCGGAGCCGCCCGGCGCTCCCCGCCTGTACTACGCGACCGTCTCCTGGCTGAGCGCCCTGATGACCGATCTGGCCCGCATCCCACGCACCGGCCCCGCGCCCGAGCCCGCGGCGACGACCGCGGCGCGAACCCGCGACTGACGAAATCCGCCCGCGTTCCGTTACGGCGGCGGCCGGTCAGGAAAGAAGCGGTTGCGGGAGCCGGCCGGGCGCGTGGATGATCCATTCGAGGCCGGTCACCCACATCCGGTCGCCAAAACCGTTCCACAGGAAGGGAAACCCCCATGCCCGAGCTGGACGAACGCTTCGACGTCGTGGTCCTCGGAGCGGGACCCGGCGGCTATGTCGCCGCTGTCCGCGCCGCCCAGCTGGGCAAGCGCGTCGCCGTCGTCGAGGAGAAGTACTGGGGCGGTGTCTGCCTGAACGTGGGATGCATCCCGAGCAAGGCGCTGCTGCGCAACGCCGAACTGGCGCACATCTTCACGCGCGAGGCGAAGACCTTCGGCATCAAGGTCGACGGGCAGGTGTCGTTCGACTTCGGCGAGGCCTTCCGCCGCAGCCGCAAGGTCGCCGACGGCCGCGTCAAGGGCGTCCACTATTTGATGAAGAAGAACGGGATCACGGAGCTCGACGGCCGCGGCACCTTCGTCGACCCGCACACGCTGGAGGTGGCGGGTTACGACGGCTCGACGCGCACCATCGGCTTCGACCACTGCGTCATCGCCACCGGCGCCACCCCCAAGCTGCTCCCCGGCACCCGCCGCACCTCCCGGGTGGTGACCTACGAGGAGCAGATCCTCGCGGAGGAACTGCCGCAGTCCATCGTGATCGCGGGCGCCGGGGCGATCGGCGTGGAGTTCGCGTACGTCCTGCACAACTACGGCGTGAAGGTCACCATCGTCGAGTTCCTGGACCGCATGACCCCGCTCGAGGACGCCGAGGTGTCCGCCGAGCTCGCCCGCCAGTACCGCAAGCTGGGCATCGACGTGCTGACCTCCACCCGGGTCGACGCCATCGACGAGTCGGGTCCGCAGGTGCGGGTCACCGTCACCGCCAAAGACGGATCACAGCAGGTCCTGGAGGCCGACAAGGTCCTGCAGGCGATCGGCTTCGCCCCGAACGTCGAGGGCTACGGCCTGGACAAGATCGGCGTACGGGTCACCGAGCGCGGCGCGATCGACGTCGACGGCCGCTGCCGCACCTCCGTTCCGCACATCTTCGCCATCGGTGATGTCACCGCCAAGCTGATGCTCGCGCACGCCGCCGAGGCGATGGGCATCGTCGCCGCCGAGACCCTCGCCGACGCGGAGACCATGGAACTCGACTACGCGATGATCCCCCGCGCGACCTACTGCCAGCCCCAGGTCGCCAGCTTCGGCTACACCGAGGCCCAGGCCCGCGAGCTCGGTCACGACGTCAAGGTCGCCAAGTTCCCCTTCACCGCGAATGGCAAGTCGCACGGCCTCGGCGACGCCACGGGCTTCGTGAAGCTGATCAGCGACGCCAAGTACGGCGAGCTGCTCGGCGGCCACCTGATCGGCCCGGACGTCACCGAGCTGCTGCCCGAGCTGACCCTGGCCCAGCAGTGGGACCTGACGGTCCATGAGGTGGCGCGCAACGTGCACGCCCACCCGACGTTGGGCGAGGCCGTCAAGGAGGCCGTGCACGGCCTGGCCGGCCACATGATCAACATGTGAGAGCGGCCGTGGCCACGATCCCGCGATCGTGGCCACGGCCCCTCCAGCACCGGTCAGTCGAGCGCCGGGGGCCCGTCCTGGGCGTCCGTCCCCCAGCCGGACGGCTCGGCACCGACCGTGAACGCCAGCGACCGCATCCCGCGCAGCTCACGCGTCGTCACATAGGTGCGGCCGTGCGGAGCGCCGTCGACGCGCGCCGACTGGATGTAGCGGCTGCCGTCGGAGGTGCCGGGCGCCGTCACGGTGAGCGAACCGCGCGGGTAGTAGCGGCGGTCCAGCGTGAGGTCGACACGCTCGAAGACCGGCGTGGACAGGCCCCAGGTGTCGTAGCCGGGCTGTACCGGGAAGACACCGATCGACGACAGCACGTTCCACGCGGACATGGTGCCGAGGTCGTCGTTGCCGGTCATGCCGGTCGGGGTGTCCGTGAAGAGGGTCAGCGCGGCATGCACCACATCGGTGGTCTTCCACGGCTGACCGGTCGAGAGATAGGTGTACGGGGCGATGAGGTCGGGCTCGTTCTGCGGGTTGTACTTGTCCGCGTTGTAGTAGTCGTACGGGCCGTTCACCCACACCTCGCGGGCGGTCTTCGCGGGGTCCTCGACCAGCTTGTCGTAGGCGAAGAAGGAGTCGAGCCGCTCGTTGGCCGCCTGCTTGCCGCCGATGAGGCCGACCATGCCCGGCAGGTCCTGCGGCACGAGCCACTGGTACTGCCAGGACGTGCCCTCGTGGAACCCCTCGCTCCGCGCCGGATCGGCCGGCCCGGTGAAGGCGCCGGAGGCGTCGCGCGCGCGGAAGAAGCCGGTCGAGGAGTCGAAGATCCGGCGGTAGCTCTGGGCCCGGGCCGCGTAGCGCGCGGCGTCCGCGTCATGACCGAGGTCGCGGGCCATCTCGGCGAGCATCGCGTCCGACAGGGCGTACTCCAGCGTCGCCGAGGCGCCGTGGTCGTAGTCCGAGTCGCCCGGCTTCACGTGCGGGCGGCCCTTGACGTAGGGCGCGAAACCGTCCGCGACGTACTCCTTGTTGGCCTCGCGGCCCACCGCGGGCGAGCCGTCCGGCGGCACCCCGTCGGCGTTCTTCCGCAGGGCGCGGTAGGCCCGGTCCTCGTAGCCCTTGAGCAGGCCCTGCTGATAGGCGTTGGTGAGGAACGGGGTGACCGGGTCGCCGGTCATGATGTTCGTCTCGACCGTCCCGTAGCCCCACTTGGGCAGCCAGCCGCTCTCCTCGTCGATCCGGATCACCGATATCGCCATGTCCCGCGCCTCACGCGGCGCGAGCAGGGACAGCAACTGCGACTGGGTGCGATAGGTGTCCCACAGGGACCAGTTCTGGTAGTAGGTGAAGTCCCGCGCGCGGTGGATCCTCTGGTCCCAGCCGGTGTACCGGCCGTCGGTGTCGCTGCCGATGTTGGGGGCGAGGAAGGACCGGTACAGCGACGAGTAGAACGTGCGCCGCAGGGTCTCGCTCCCGCCCCGCACGCGCACGTCGTCGAGCCGGTCCTCCCAGGCGCGCCGGGCGGCGGCGTGCACCTGCCGGAACGAACGCCCGCCCTCGGCGCGGAGGTTGAGCGCGGCGCCGTCGGTGTCCACGTACGACAGGGCGGTCGTGGCCTCGACTGTCCGGTCCTCGCTCGTGTCGAAGCGGACGTACGCGCCGTCCCGGCCGCTCTTCGAACCGTCGCTGACCGTGGCGCCGTCCCAGGTGCCGAACGCGGTGAACGGGCGGTCGAACCGGGTGACGGTGTACACCGTGTACGGCTTGGTGTCCTGGCAGAACCCGCTGCCGGTGATCGCGGTGCGCACGGTGTGGTCGTCCAGGACCTCGACCTTGGTGGAGAGCGTCCGGTGCAGCGACTGACCGGCGTTGAGCAGCACGTTGGCCTTGTCGGTGGCGGGGAAGGTGTAGCGCTGCACACCGGTGCGCGCGGTCGCCGTCAGCTCCGCTTCGATGCCGGTCTTCAGCCCGACCTTGTAGTACCCGGGGCTCGCCTGCTCCGTGTCGTGGCTGAACTCGGCCTGGTACTCGGCGTAGTCGGTCGATGTGACGTCGCCGGTGGTCGGCAGGACGGGCAGGTCACCGCCCAGGCCGCAGCCGACGCCCGAGAGATGGACGAGCGAGAAGCCCCGGATGTGGTTCTGGGCGTAGTCGTAACCGGTGTTGTGCCCGGTGTCCGGGGACAGTTGCACCATCCCGAAGGGCACGGCCGCGCCCGGGTAGGTGTTGCCCTCGTTCTGGGTGCCGATGAACGGATTGACGAGATCGGTCGGTCGGCCGTCCGGTGCGGCGGCCGCCTGGGCCGTGGGCGCGGCGAGGGCGGCGCCGATCAGCGCGGCCGCCGCGACCACCGTGCCCGCGCCGCGTAGGCGCCGGCTCCAACTCGTGCGCGGATGAGTCCCACTCATGGGCGCGTACGCCTCCCGGGGTCAGACAACGTTGTCAGATCACACAGCGCGCCCATTCTTTGTGCTGTGCGTGTACGCGTCAAGGGTGTCGACGAAGGCCGGACGACAGCCCGCATTCCACGACCGGGGAGGAACACCGCCCGCGACGGCCGGCAAAAGGAAAGGCAAGGAGGTCATCGCGCTCCTTGCCACTCTCAACGTATAGCGCACAGGGGGCCTTGCGGCAAGGCCCCCTGTCTGCCGCAGAATTCCCGGCCGAAGGCATGAGCCGCGCGAACATGGGGGACTTGATGACCGACGTGATCATCTCGGGTGCCGGCCCGACCGGTCTGATGCTGGCCGCCGAACTACGGCTGCACGGTGTGCGGGTGCTCGTACTGGAGAAGGAGCCGGAGCCGGTCGCGTTCGTCCGCGCGCTCGGTCTGCACGTGCGCAGCATCGAGGTGATGGACCAGCGCGGCCTGCTGGAGCGGTTCCTCGCGCTCGGCAGGAAGTTCGAGACCGGCGGCTTCTTCGCCGGCCTGGGCACCTCCTGGCCCGACCGGCTGGACACCGCGCACTCCTACGTCCTGGGCATCCCGCAGACGGACACCGAACGCCTGCTGACCGCGCACGCCATCGCCGCGGGCACCGAGATCCGGCGCGGCCGCGAACTGGTCGGTCTGACCCAGGACGACGACGGGGTGACCGCCGAACTGGCCGACGGCACAAGGCTGCGCTCACGCTATCTCGTCGGCTGCGACGGCGGCCGCAGCACGGTGCGCAAGCTGCTCGGTGTCGGCTTCCCGGGCGAGCCCGCCAGGGCCGAGACCCTGCTGGGCGAGATGGAGGTGGCGGTGTCCCCGGAGACGCTGGCCGCCGTGGTGGCCGAGGTCCGCAGGACACAGACGCGGTTCGGTGCGATGCCCCTCGGAGACGGGGCGTACCGCGTCGTCGTACCCGCCGACGGGGTGGCCGAGGACCGCTCGAAACCGCCGACCCTCGAGGACTTCAGACGGCAACTGCGCGCGTTCGCCGGCACGGACTTCGGCGTGCACTCACCGCGCCGGCTCTCCCGCTTCGGCGACGCCACCCGGCTGGCCGAGCACTATCGCACCGGCCGGGTACTGCTGGCGGGCGACGCCGCGCACATCCACCCGCCGACCGGCGGGCAGGGCCTCAACCTCGGTATCCAGGACGCCTTCAACCTCGGCTGGAAGCTCGCCGCCGAGGTGAACGGCTGGGCACCGGAAGGGCTGCTGGACAGCTACCACACCGAACGGCACCCGGTGGCCGCCGAAGTACTGGACAACACCCGCGCACAGATGGAGCTGATGTCCACCGAGCCGGGTGCCCGGGCGGTGCGCCGGCTGATGTCGGAACTGATGGACCTCGAGGAGGTGAACCGCCGCCTGATCGAGAAGATCACCGCCATCGGGATCCGCTACGACTTCGGTGACGGACATCGGCTGCTCGGCCGGCGGCTGCGGGACCTGCGACTGAAGCGAGGGCGTCTGTACCCGTTGATGCACGCGGGACGCGGGCTGCTGCTCGACCAGACCGGCCGGCTGTCGGTCGCCGGGTGGGCGGACCGGGTCGACCATGTCGTCGATGTCAGCGAGGAGCTGGACGTCCCCGCGGTGCTGCTGCGCCCCGACGGTCACGTGGCCTGGGCCGGCGAGGACCAGCGGGATCTGGCCGGCCGGCTGCGCGAGTGGTTCGGCGCTCCCGTCAACTGACGCCCTGCCCCGGGGTGGTGGAGCGGTTCCGCCAGCGGTCGCGGAGCAGCGTCACCTTCCCTTCCCGCCCGCGGATGAAGGCTGTTCCCGTGCGCAGCCCCGTCGTCCGGGGCCCCGCGGGGGACAGGCGTGCCCCAGTGTTGGGCCCGCCGGGAGAACGGCAACGGCATTTCGTGAACGAGTGACGCGTCGCGGACCCGTGCGGCCTTCAGGCCCGGGAGGCGTCGCCGCCCGGGAGGGGGCCGGTGGCCTGCGCCTTGTGGAGTTCGGCGGTGAACTGCGCGCCGGCGAGCAGCGCGAGGTTGGACAGCCAGAGCCAGATGAGGAAGACGACGATGCCGGCGAGGGAGCCGTACAGCCGGCTGTAGGTGCCCAGCACATCGGCGTACAGGGCGAAGCCGGCCGAGGCGGTCAGCCACAGCGCGGCGGCCAGGGCCCCGCCGGGCAGGCTGTGGCGGCTTCGGCGGGCCGGTGCGGGACCGGTGTGGAAGACCACGACGACCAGCACGGCCACCAGACACAGCAGCAGCGGCCAGCGGGTGATGCCCCAGATGAGCTGCGCGGTGCCGTCCAGGCGCAGCAGGCGGCCGAGGAGTTCGGCGACCGGCCCGGAAAGCATCAGCACGAGGGCACTGACGACGAGCAGAGCCAGCAGGACCAGGGCGGTCGCCACGATGCGGTGCGCCTTGCGCCAGGGCGAGCGGCGGTCGGGGATGCGGTACATGCCGTGCAGGGCACGGCGGAAGACGGCCAGATAACTGCACGCCGACCACAGTGCGCTGACAGCGCCCGCCGCCATCAGCGTCCAGGTCGTGGAGTGCCGCCTGAGCACACCGGCGAGCACGCCGTGGAGCTCGGCGCCCGACTGGCCGGGCGCGTAGTGCGTGACGTGGGCGATGAACTCCGCGGCGGTGCTGGGGCTGACCAGACCGAAGGCGAGGACGGTGACCAGCAGGGACGGCAGGACCGCCAGGATCGCGTAGTAGGTCAGCGCGGCGGCGTAGTCGGTGAGGTCGTCGTTCCACATCGTCACCGGTGTCCGGCGCAGGGCCGGCCACCAGTCGCGGGCCGGCCTTCTCAGGCCGCCGCGGAGGCGGCCCGGCCGCCGGGCCGGGCGCAGGTCAGCCGACATGCGGCATCCGGTGGACACGGCGGCCGCGGCGCAGGATGACTGCTGTGCGCGAGATCAACATCTCTTCCAAGGTCCGGGTGCGCTGACCTGTCCTGCTCGGTCACGGTGGCCGAAGGCTATCAGCAGACCCGCGGTGACCTGGTCCGATGCCCGGGGGCCCGGACGGCCGCCGCGTTCTCACGGCAACGCGCGTACGGCGGACATACTCCCTTAGAGGGCGAATGTCATCCCATTGGCCGCGTATTCGGCCGGTCAAGGCGAATTCCCGCGTTTGTCGCGGCGAGGATGGGGCCGACTGGCAACGCGAACCGCGACATCGGGAGCATCCAACCTGTGAGCATCCTCAACGAACCTCCCGGAGCGGCGGCGGCCGAGGACTCGTACGAGAACGAGCTGCCGGTCAGGCGCAAGCAGCCCGGCAACGTGGTGGTCAGATGGCTGACGACCACCGACCACAAGACGATCGGCACGCTGTATCTGTCGACGTCGTTCCTGTTCTTCCTGGCCGGCGGGGTGATGGCGCTGATCATCCGGGCCGAGCTGGCCCGGCCCGGCCTGCAGATCGTCTCGAACGAGCAGTACAACCAGCTCTTCACGATGCACGGCACCGTGATGCTGCTGATGTTCGCCACCCCGCTGTTCGCCGGATTCACCAACTGGATCATGCCGCTGCAGATCGGCGCCCCGGATGTGGCGTTCCCGCGGCTGAACATGTTCGCCTACTGGCTCTACCTGTTCGGCTCGCTCATCGCGGTGGGCGGTTTCCTCACCCCGCAGGGCGCCGCCGACTTCGGCTGGTTCGCCTACAGCCCGCTGTCGGACGCGGTCCGGTCGCCGGGCCTGGGTGCGAACCTGTGGATCCTGGGTCTCGCCTTCTCCGGCTTCGGCACCATCCTGGGCGCGGTCAACTTCATCACCACGATCATCTGCATGCGCGCTCCGGGCATGACCATGTTCCGCATGCCGATCTTCACGTGGAACGTGCTGCTGACCGCCGTCCTGGTCCTGTTCGCCTTCCCCGTGCTGGCGGCCGCGCTGTTCGCCCTGGCCGCGGACCGCATCTTCGGTGCCCATGTGTACGACGCGGCCAACGGCGGCCCCATCCTGTGGCAGCACCTGTTCTGGTTCTTCGGCCATCCAGAGGTGTACATCATCGCCCTGCCGTTCTTCGGCATCGTCACCGAGATCCTCCCGGTGTTCTCCCGCAAGCCGGTCTTCGGCTACATGGGCCTGGTGGCCGCGACCATCGCGATCGCCGGCCTGTCGGTGACGGTGTGGGCGCACCACATGTTCGTCACCGGTGCGGTACTGCTGCCGTTCTTCTCCTTCATGACGTTCCTGATCGCCGTGCCGACCGGTGTGAAGTTCTTCAACTGGATCGGCACCATGTGGCAGGGCTCCCTGTCCTTCGAGACGCCGATGCTGTGGGCGGTGGGCTTTCTCGTCACCTTCCTCTTCGGCGGTCTGACCGGCGTCATCCTCGCCTCACCGCCCATGGACTTCCACGTGTCCGACTCGTACTTCGTGGTGGCCCACTTCCACTACGTGGTCTTCGGAACGGTCGTCTTCGCGATGTTCGCGGGCTTCCACTTCTGGTGGCCGAAGTTCACGGGCAAGCTGCTGGACGAGCGCCTGGGGAAGATCACCTTCTGGACCCTGTTCGTCGGCTTCCACGGCACCTTCCTGGTCCAGCACTGGCTGGGCGCCGAGGGCATGCCGCGCCGCTACGCCGACTACCTGGCGTCCGACGGCTTCACCGCTCTCAACACGATCTCGAGCATCAGCTCGTTCCTGCTGGGCCTGTCGATGCTGCCGTTCCTCTACAACGTCTGGAAGACGGCCAGGTACGGCAAGCCGGTCGGCGTGGACGACCCGTGGGGCTACGGCCGCTCGCTGGAGTGGGCGACGTCCTGCCCGCCGCCGCGGCACAACTTCTACACCCTGCCGCGGGTCCGCAGCGAGTCCCCGGCGTTCGACCTGCACCACCCCGAGGTGGCCCAGCTCGAACACGAGGCCAATGTCGGCCGGCGTGACGTGGTCGAGCCAGAGGGCGGCCAGCGGTGACATCGCCGAACCGTCCTGGCGCCCCCCGGGGCGGCCAGGACGGCTCGCTCGCCAACGAGGTCGAGGGCTACCTGCTCCTGCGCGCGGAACTGGAGCAGGCCCAGCGTGAGGCCGAGGCGCTCTGCGGCCGCCTGCCCTGGCTCACCACCGGCCAGGCCGAGGACCTCACCCAGCACTACACCGAGCAACGCCTCGGCCTGACACGCCAGGCGCTCCAGGCCACGGCCGACCGTGCCAAACGCCTGCGCGGCGAATACGAGGCCCGTTACCGCGAACTGCGCCGGACCCTGATCCGGCGCCACGCCATGGCCGCCTGCTTCGTCGTCACCTGCACCGGCACGGCGAACACCCTGGCGTGGTACGCGACCCGCTGACCTGCCCTCGCCGGGGTCAGCGGACGGTCGCAGACATGCCGAGGCGTCGTCGCGAAGCGTTCGTCACCCGCTGTCGCGGACGTCGGACACCGATCCGGAGTGTGTCTCGGGGAGCCGATGGGAACCCGGGGCCGGTGGAAGAGGCCGTGTACGGGACAGACGGGTTCGGCTCGTCGGGTGAGGACAGCCATGGACGACATGGACGATGCGGTTGACCTTCATTTCATCGGCAACGCGACGGTCGTGCTGCGATACCGCGGCCTGACACTGCTGACGGACCCGAACTTCCTGCACCGCGGCGAGCGGGCACATCTGGGGTACGGGCTGGTCAGCCGCAGGCTCACCGAGCCGGCCCTGGACGCGGCGGACCTGCCCCGCCTGGACGGCGTCGTCCTCTCCCACCTGCACGGGGACCACTGGGACCGCCGGGCCAGGAGCCACCTCGACCGGTCGGTGCCCATCGTCACCACGCCGCACGCCGCACGCCGGCTGCGCACCTTCCAGGGGTTCGGCAGGGCGGGAGGGCTGCGCACCTGGGAGAGCTGCGTCCTGGAGCGGGGCGGCGTACAGGTCCGGGTGACCTCCCTGCCCGGTCGCCACGCCCTGCGGCCCGTGCTGCGCGGTCTGCTGCCGCCCGTCATGGGCAGCATGCTGGAATTCGGCCCCGCCGGCGGCCCGGTTCGGTTGCGGCTGTACATCTCGGGCGACACCCTCCTGTACGACGGCCTGGAGGAGATCGCCCGGCGATTCCCCGCCGCCGACCTGGCCGTACTCCACCTGGGCGGCACCCAGCTCCCCGGGGGCTTCGTGGTCACCATGGACGGCGCCCAGGGGGCCGAGCTCGCCCGGCGCCTGGACTACCGGCACGTCCTGCCCGTGCATTACGACGACTACACGGTCTTCCGCTCCCCGCTGGAGGACTTCCTGGCCGAGGTGCGCGGGCTGGGGCTCGACGAGCGGCTCGTGCACTGCCCCCGTGGCCGGCACGCACGATTGGCACCCCGCGGCGACCGGCACACCGTCCGTTGAGATCTCCGGGACCGCGGGCGGGCGCCCCCCCCGGCGCGGGGTGGGGGCCGGTCATGAGGTGTGACGGGGCCGGGATTCGCTCGGCCGCTGAGCGGCGCCGGTGAGCTGGTCGAGTATCCGCCGCTCCGAGGGCTGCAGCGGGGGCTCCAGCGTCCGGGGGAGGGCCGGCCCGGTGAGGGCCGCGAGCAGGGCTCTGGGCCGCATCGCGCGGGTCGCGGGCGCGGTGAGGCTGGTGACGTCCCACAGCGCCGAGGCCGCTTCGTAGGTCCCGGTCGCGGCTCGGGTCAGCCGGTTCGTGTACCAGGCGGCGGCCCGGTCGGCGGCTTTCGGCTGGGCGCCGAGGACGCCCGGGTAGAGGACGTCCACCCCGACTGCGGTCGACCAGGCCGTGTCGACATGGCGGGCCGCACCGCGCAGGACGCGCCGGGACAGGCCGGTGCCGGTGAGGCCGTGCCGCTGGAGTTCCTGGGCCAGGACCTGGGCGCCCAGCGCCGCCACCGACATGCCCTGTCCGTAGGCCGGGTTGAAGGTCGCCAGGGCGTCACCGAGGACGATCAGCCGCTCGGGCCACTGGCCGGCCTTCTCGAAGTACCGGCGGTTGTTGTCCGTGCTGTTGCCCCGGCTGACCGCCACGTCGGTGAGGGGCTCGGCACCGGAGATGAGGTGGCCGATGATGGGGTGCGGCAGGTCGAGGGCGTAGCGCAGGAAGCCCTCGGGGTCGCGGGGCGGTTCACCGCCCCGGGTGCCGGCCGCGCTGACCATCCACCGGTTGCCCTCGATGGGCAGGACCATGGCGCTGCGGCCGGGCCGGCCGTCGTACGGGTTCGCCTGCACCAGGGTCAGCGGGAACGATTCGGCACCCGGCGGGGTCCGGTAGATCCGGGTGGCGTTGGTGAGACCGGAATCGATCTTCTTCTCGTCGACGCCGGTGATGCCGATGCCGGCCAGCCAGGCGAGGCTGCCCGAGCCGCGGCCGCTCGCGTCGACGACGATGTCCGCCGCCAGCTCGCGGCCCAGCCCGTGCTGCGCCTCCTGGCCGAGACGGACACCGCGGACCTGCCGGGCGTCACCGAGGAACCCCTCGACGGCCGCCTGATGGACGGACACGTTGGCCCGGGTCTCGAGGAGGATCTGCCGCAGGACCCAGTCGGTCAGCGCGCGGGTGCAGGTGATCATGTGCGGGCCGCTGCGCTTCCACCGGTGGAACCAGCCGCCGTCCGGAGTGAGGGCCAGCATCCCGTTGCCGAGCGCGATCTCGTGCGCCCCCGCCTTCAGCAGGCGGTCGCGCACGCTGACGGGGAACAGTGCCTCCATCGCGGACAGGCCGCCGGCCATGAGCAGATGGGCGTGCCGCCCCTGCGGGACGCCACGCCGGTTCTCGGGCCCTTGGGGCAGCTCGTCCCGGTCGAGCACATGGACCTGCAGCGTGGGTTCCGCCAGGGACAGCGCTGCTGCGGCCACCAGTCCGGCCGTACCGGCCCCGATCACGACAGCTTTGTGCGGCAACGGGCTCTCCTCGTAATGGTCGTGAAACGGCGTCACTGGGTGCCTATTCGCTCCGGCGCCGCCTTGTGGAGGCGGTGCACGGTGTTCGCCAGCTCAACCAGATCGATGGTGATGCGGAACTTCTCCGGTGGATCGGCGGGCCCGGCGCTCTTGCCCGACGCACGGCGTAACCCATCCATGATCATCGCCTCCTCCGATGCGGCACGTGCCCTGTCCTGCCGCTCGCCGCGCTGGACGGCCGCCGCGTACGCGGTGTGGCCGACCCGCTGGTCGAAGTGCGCCGTGAGCTGCAGCAGGGCGTCACGGATGTTCGCCTCGAGCAGGTAGAGGCGGTTGCTCGGCAGTTGCCACCACAACTGCCACCACGTCGGTTCCGCCCTCGGCGCCGTCGCCACGTCCTTCACCGCCGGCCACAGGGGCTTCAGCGCGCGGTAGGTGGCCAGGCTCTGCCGCTCCGCCGCGGCGGCGGACGCCAGGCGCGGCAGGACGAAGCCGGCGGAGTAGATCAGGGCACCGAGAGCGGCGGCGGGGGGCGCCACGGTGGTCGACAGCACGTCCAGGTCGTACCCGAGCCAGCGCGCGGCGACCGCGATGACCTTGGTGAGCGTGAACCCCAGGGTGTCGACCAGCAGACCCGCGAGGATCAGCCTGAGCCCGATCCGAAGCAGGCCGGTGACCTCGTCACGCGCCCACTTCAGGCACACGGCGCTCAGCACGATGGTGCTCGTCAGGTGCCCCACCAGGTAGAGAGTGATCATCTCCCTCATGTACGGGGTGTTCGCGTAGTAGGTGTCCAGGTCGGTGAGCCGCTCCGTGCGCGCGTCCGCGAGGGCGAACAGCACGACGATGGCGACGACGAGCGTCCCGTAGACCGCGACCGTCATCCTGACCATGCGCCGTATCCGCTCCTGGGGCCCGCCTCTCCAGTGGATCAGCAGGATGATCAGCGAGCAGCTGAAGGCGGAGATCGAGCCGTAGGTGAGCGGGGCGCCGACATTGGGGACGCCGGTGGCGTGGTTGACCGCCGCGAGGGTCACCGGCGCCGACCAGACGAAGCAGACGGCGGCGAGGAACGTGGTGGCCCGGGTGGCGACGGTCAGCGGTGAGCGGGGAGTCGTGCGTGGTCGGCGAAGCAGCATGGCGGCCAGGGCCAGAAGGAAAGCCGCCGTATACACGACAAGACTCATGGGGTGGGGGACTCCGTTCAGGTCCTCTTGCTGTGTGGGGGACGGGTGAGAGTGGGGGGACGGTGAGGTCGTCGTCACACGCGGGGCCGGGCCGCGCCGGCCCCGCGTGTGACGTGGGCGGCCGTCCGCGTCGTTCGCGCGGACTTCTTCAGGGCGTCGGCGATCAGGACCAGGGCCTCGGAGTCGTGGGGGTGCGACAGCCGGGTGGGCGCGCCGACGGGTTCGAGCACGGGCTGGGTACTTCGCTGAGCGGCCGCCGCTATGGTGGCGGCCCACGCCGTCGACACGGCCCTCTCCCGGTCGCCCGTCCTCGTGAGCTCCGCGTCGTGGACCTCGTCGAAGAGCCGGGTGTCGAAGAGCGTCTCGAGCGCGTGGAGACCGTTGAGGATGGTGCTCCGGCGCCAGGTGCCCCACAGGAAGGGGGAGCGGGGCCGCTCCACTCGCAGGGCACGGTCGCGGAGGACGGGGTCCAGCGCCGCGTCCAGGGACGCGAGCCGGAAGAAGTCGCGCCACGCCGACAAGTGGTAGCCGGTCATCGGCAGCAGAACCCCGGCCACCGTCAGCAGCGCCCCCAGACCGGCGCAGACGGGCGGCACGGACGTGGCGAGCACCGGCCAGTCCCGGCCCGACCACCGCGCGACGACGGCGATCAGCTTCGAGACGCTGTACCCGGCGGTGATCACCGTGCCGGTGCCGATCGTCAGCAGACTGGCCCGCAGCCAGGGCCGCTTGCGCACCTCCGCCTCGAAGGCCCAGCGAAGCGACCACAGGGCGCTGACCGTCACGGCGGTCAGGTGGGCGACCAGGTACAGGACGACCATCTCGGCGATCCAGGGCGTCGTCGCGTAGTAGGTGTCGAAGTCGGTGCGCCGTTCCCGCGGTGTCGTCCCCAGCGCGAACAGGGCGGCGATACCGGCGAGAACGGCCGCGTAGCCGTACATCCAGCGTCGCGTCGTCCGCCGCACCGCCGGGCCGCCGCGCCAGCAGGCGATCAGGATCAGCAGCGACGCGCTGTACGCGGTGACCGAGACGTAGGTGAGCGGAGCGGCCAGGTTGGGCACTCCGCTGACCCGGTTGATCACACCGACCGAAGGAGGCGCCCCGAACAGGAAGCACAGCGACGCGAAGGCCAGGACCCCGTTGATGGCGCGCTGGGAGAGTTCGCCGCGGTGCCGGACCAGATCCGGCAGCTTGGCCAGTAGGCCGATCCACAGCAGACCGCAGCTGATGTAATTTATCGCCCCGCTCATTTCCGGTTTCCCCGATAGTTGAGAGCGTCGGCGATACGGCGGGCCGTCTCGCCGGTGATGACGTCCCGCTCCATCAGCGCCCGCATCTGCTGGCCGACCCGGATCCCGAACAGCTCGGCCTCTTTCTCCGGATCGTCGTCGAAACGGGAACGCGCGGCGGCGGGCTGGGCGCCGTGCTCATGCCCTGCTTCCAGGGGGCCGCAGCCCCCGGCGGCGGACTGCTCGGCGCCGAAGCCGTCGCGCTGCCGCATGTGCCACAACTCGTGACCGAGTATCTGCGCCTGGTGCCAGACCTCGGCGCCCTGCTCGATGATGACGTCGTCCCTGTCCGTGCGCTCCAGCCACATCCCCGTCGCCTTGAACTCGCGGGGGATCGGCACACGGTGCACCTCCAGCCTGCGGTCGCCGCGCCACTGCCTGGCGGACTCGACCAGGGCCTCGAACAGGTCCTCGGGACGCAGGACCGCCCCGTCACCGGGAGGGCCTTCGCCCGCTCCGGTGGTGGCCCTGAGCCTCTCCCGGATGGGGTCGATGAGGGTCGCCGCGAGCTGACGCATCTCCCTGTCGCGCCTGCGCAGCCTGTGCCACCGGCGAAGCCGGGCCGGAGAACTCATCGGCAGTCCACGGCGATCGGCGACGGTGCCGCGCCCCGGGCCGCGGCAGGGCCGTACGGGACGGTGGGGATCAGGGGCGCGACGCCTACGTCACACGACTCGCGGCACCCACGGGCATGCTGGAGGAGCTCCGGGGCTCCGGCCGGTCGGGCGCCGGCATCGTCTGCTGCCACCGAGTCTTCTCCCGGGCGCGTAGCTTTGGATCAGGGAACGTGCCTGATGTGAGGGTATCCATATCGTCCCTCCGCTGCTCGCCGGTGCCGGCATCCACCGCGTCATCCGCCGCTCCGAATGCCCTTTCTTCCGGGCATGGTTGACGTTCCGTGACCTCGCCCGGCGAGATCACCACGCGGAGTGACCTGCCCGGCCATGCCGGACCCGGCCCCAGCTCGGCCGCTTATCGCTCAAATCCACCCGCACCGCTCCGATAGCATGATCCGGCTCAAGACGAGCGCCCCGAACGCCTGTTCCGCACCGGAAGAACATGCCATCCGGCACTAATAGCGACCTACTCACCTGAAAACCAACAAACCGGCCGAAAAGTTGATACCTATACCATCGCGGGTGTTTTCGCGAATAAGCAGCAGCGTCAAGTCCGTCCCGTGGCGCGAACCGCGGACGATCCTGTGGGTCGCGGCAGGTGTGGTGACCCTCGGGTTCCTCGTCGCGCTCGAAATCGCCGCGCGCCACTACGGACTGGCGGGGCCGGTCACCAATCAAGTGCGAGAGGTGATATTCCCGCCCAAGTCGGGCTTCCTGTTGTACGCCAGCATGGCGCTGATGATGGTCGTGCTCACCTGGCGGCAACGGATCATCGCGATGTGCACCGCGATCGGCATCGACGCCGTCCTCCTGCTGGTGCGGTGGACGGCGGGCGCCGACCTGACCGAAGGGCACCCCTTCGGCAACGGCGCGCTGTGGGTGCTCCTCGGCTGTGCGGTCATCGCCGTCACGCGCCGCACCGGCCCCGAACGTGCCCTGCTGCTGAAGGGTGTCGGGCTGGGTCTGCTGCTCGTGGCCGGCCGCAAGACGGGCGACACCTGGCTGGTCATCACGTCCAAGACCCGCCCGACGGTGCTCGATCAGTACGTGGCCACCGCCGACCACGCGCTGGGCGACCCGTCCTGGCTGGTGGGCCGGCTCGTCCGGGCCACGGGACCGGTCGGCGCCCACGCGCTCGACTACGTCTACGCCCAGCTCGCGGTCGCCGCCGTCGTCGTCACGATGTACCAGCTGCGCAACGTGGCGGCCGAGCGGCGCTTCCCGCGCCACCATCTGGTGCGCACCTTCCTGGTCATCGGCCTCCTCGGCCCCGCCATTTACATGGTCTTCCCGGTGGTCGGACCGGTCTTCGCCTACGGCGCCGACGGCGGGCACTGGGCGGTGGCCGACCTGTGGCCGGACACCGCGACGCCGATCACCGGACCGCACGACATGCCGTTCGACGGGATCACCCCGCGCAACTGCATGCCCAGCCTGCACACCGCGTGGGCCACCGCCATCTTCCTCCACTCCCGCAAGGGCCCCCGCGTGCTGCGCTTCGCGGGCACCTTCTGGCTGATCGCCACGCTGACCGCGACCCTGGGATTCGGCTACCACTACGGCGCGGATCTCGTCGCCGGCGTCGTGTTCACGCTCACCATCGAGGCGGCCCTGCGCTCCCTCGAACGCGGCTGGGACCGCGCGGGGACCCGGCTCGTCGTCCACGGCACGACGGTCTTCGCCGCGCTTCTCTTCTCCTATCGCTGGCTGCCGGTCGAAATGGCCAGGTATCCGTGGGTTTTCGGGCCGCTCCTCATTCTCGCGATGGCCTCGGTGATCCACGGTTACGTACGCACCACCAGACTCTGGGATCCCGTTCCGGTGCAGGTCCCGAAGCCGGAACCGCAGCCCGAACCGGCGTGAGCCCGCCGGGGGCGGCCCGGTCGCGAACCGCCCCCGGAAAAGTCGCAACACGCGCACATGCCCTTCATTCCCTGGAAAAAACCAGCCAATTCGTGTGCTTGCCCAGGTGAACCAAGGGCATTCGGTGGCCAGGAGGTTGATAACTATGGTTCCCCTGCTTCTGGTTCTTCTGCTGGCCCTGATTCTCTTCGGTGCGGGTTTCGCCCTGAAGGCCCTGTGGTGGATAGCGGTGATCGTGCTGGTCGTGTGGCTGCTGGGCTTCGTGGTCCGGCCCGCGGGCAGCGGCGGCCGCAAGGGACGCTGGTACCGCTGGTAGACGAGCGTCCTGACGCACAGAACACGCCACGCCTGAACCGTGGACGGGGCCCGGCCGCAACGGCCGGGCCCCACGTGTGTGTACGAGCGGGCAACTGTCCCCGGGCTGGCGGGAAATCGGTTCGGCGTCGTCGGTGGCCGTTGCTAGCCTGCGGCGCGACAAAGATCGTCGGACTCGACCGGGGAGAGAGCCGAACCGTGCGCGTACACAGCAGACAGAGACGGAACCGCCTGAGACCGGCCGCGGTGGGGGCGCTCGTAGCCGCGACGGTCCTGGCGGTACCGGGAACGTCCTGGGCGGCGACCGGCGTGCCGCCCGCGCAACCGCTCGTGAAGGACCTGCACACCAACAGCAAGGCGTGCGCCGCCGGGAAGGACGCGCGGGCCTACGTCGCGGCGGCCCCGCAACTGGGCGCGGTCCTGTACGACCCCGACGGCGGCCAGGTCAGCGGTGAGTTCGAGGTCTGGTGGACGGACCCCGGCGGCGCCGAGCAACGCCGGACCTACACGACGACGCCGAAGCTCTCGGGCAGCCCGTTCACGCTGCAACTGCCGTCCGACATCCCACCGGACACGGTCGTGTCCTGGCACGTCCGGGCCAAGGACGGCCAGACCGCGTCCCCCTGGAGCTCGGCGGGCGAGGAAGGCACCGCCTGCGAGTTCGTGTACGACGACGTGAGCCCGGAGAAGGCGACGATCACCTCACCCGACTACCCCCGGTCCTCGGATGTGTTCTGGGTGGACGGAGTCGGCGTGTACGGCCACTTCACCATGGACTCGCCCTCCGACGACGTCGTCACCTACGTCTACGACTTCATCCGCGGCCCCCACGGAACCGTCCAGGCGGATCAGCCGGGCGGCGCGGTGACCATCCCCTACCTCCCGGTCAGCCCCGGCCCCGAGACGCTGACCGTCCGTGCTGTCGACCGCGCCGGGCGCAGCAGCGGCCAGTCGACGTACGACTTCAACGTCAAGTCGGGCCACGCCCCCGTCGCCCAGTGGGAACTCGACGACGCTGCGGGCTCCAGGAGTGCCGTCGCCGCGGCCGGGACCGACGCGCGGGCCGGCGCGGGGGTCACGTTCGGCGGCGAAGCCCCGGCCGGCACCGGCCTCACCGCCACGGCCCACCTCAACGGCGGCCACCAGGCGTTCCTGACCCCTGACGCCCCGGCGGCCGACACGAGCGGGACCTTCGCGTTCGGCGCGTGGGTGAGGCCCGGACGCACGGACCAGGACATGGCGGTGCTGAGCCAGAACACGGACGGCTCCACGGGCGTGGCACTCGCTCTGCGCAGCCGGGAAGCGGGCCCCGTCTGGTCCTTCACCGTGGGGGACCGGGAGGTCTCGGGCGGTGTCCCCGAGACCGGCGAATGGGCTCACGTTCTAGGCCTGTACGACGCCGAGACCGGCCAGGCGCAGCTCTTCGTCAACGGCCGGGCGACCGGTACGAAGGTGAGGACCGCACCCGCTCAGGCGTCCGGCGCCTTCCGGATCGGCCAGGCACACGGCCTGCGGCCCTGGAAGGGCGACATCGGAGACGTCCGCGCCTACGACCGCGTCGTGGTGCCCGACGAGGCCGACCGCCTCGGCCACCGCAAGCCGACCCTGCTCGGCCACTGGTCGCTGGAGACCGCGCCGGACGCCGCCAGCCCCGAGCAGAACGGCGGACAGCCGTTGACCCTCGGTGGGGGAGCGGTGATCCACCGCGGGCCGGACGGCTCCTGCCTGCCCGAGCTGGACCCGGACTGCCCAGACGTCCCCTACGCCCTCCAGGGTGACGGCGACCTCCGGCTGGACGGCCGGACGGCCTACGCCGCCACGCGGCAGCCGGTCGTGGACACCGCGGACAGCTTCACCATCGCCGCCGTGGTACGCCTGGCGGACGCCGAGCCGGACCACCCGATGACCGTGCTCTCGCAGGCGGGCGAGCACACCGACGCCTTCAAGGTGCGCTACCAGCCGTCCCGGCACGCCTGGCAGCTGGTGATGCCCGTCAAGGACGAGACGGGGGCGGCGGAGACGGTCGTCTCCCAGTTCGAGACGGCCGACGGAGGCGAGGGCCAGGGCCACCGCCTCGCGGTGGTGTACGACGACGCGAGCGACACGATCCGGCTCTACCTGGACGGCATGGCAGGCGACGCGGAGACCGCCGGCTTCGCGAACGGCTGGCACAGCGGCGGCCCGCTCCAGGTGGGACGCGGGCTCACCGCCGACGGCTGGGGCGAGTACCTGCACGGTGCCGTCGACGAGGTGCAGGCCTACAGCGGGGCGCTGCGGGACAGAGACATCACCGGCCTGGGTCTCGGCACGGACCCGTGTCTGTGCTCATGAGCGCGGTCACCCGCTGAACCGGCCTCCGCCTCCGCTCCGGGGGCGGAGGGCGTTCGCCTCAGGCGGTGGCCGTCAGAGGGGCCGTGGCTTCCCAGACGAATCCGTCGGGGTCGCTGAACGGGCCGGCGGCGCCGGAGAGCACGAGTCGGTGCGATCCGGTGCCGCCGGCGGGCAGCCCCGCGTCCTTGGCGAGCGCACGGCGCTTGTACAGAGCCAGCTTGACGGATCCCGGTGCGGCGGCGAACTCGACGTACGTGCCGCCGAAGCTCTTGCCCACCGTGAGACCCCGCTCGGCATAGAACCGCTTACTGGCCTTCACGTCCTCGACGCCCAGCAGGAGCACGAGCTCGTCGAAGTCGCGAGTGGCCGGGCCGGTGTCCTTCTTCGCCGACGTGGCGATCTTCCAGACCGTGCCGTCCGGGTCCTGGACCACGCCGCCGTAGCCCCACAGCGACTTCGAGGCGGGCTTGAGGGTGGTGGCGCCGGCGTCGAGGGCCGCGCCGATGAGGGCGTCGACGTTGCCCGGCTGCGACACCACGAGCGACAGCGTGAAGCCGCGGAAGCCGCTCGTCGGCTCCTCGCAGGCGCGCAGGCGTACCCGCGAGGAGTCGAGCCCGAAGGCGGTGGAGCAGAAGCGGGCGGCGGCCGCGGCGTCGGCCACCTCGAGAGTGACGGAGTCGATGGAGGTCATGTCTTCGACACTAGGGAAAACCTGGTTGCCGAGGCTTCTCGAAAACTGACCGATGTGCCTCGGCGCCGTCCGCGGCGCGCCGTACCGCGGCGGAGCGCGCGTGACCGCGAGCCGGCGCGTGACCGACGCGCCGCTCTCAGGGCGGCGTGTCACCCCGCGCGCGTTCCTGCCGGCGTACCTCGGCGAGGTCGGCGAGCCGCTCCAACTGCCGCACGGGCTGTGCGATCCGCTGGTTGTGGCCGAACCGTTCCCGGTGCCGGTCCAGGAAGGCCCAGTAGCCGGCGGTGTAGGGGCAGGCGTGCTCACCGGTCCGCTCGCCCGGCCGGTAGCGGCACGGTCCGCACAGGTCGCTCATGCGGTTCACGTACGAGCCGCCCGAGGTGTAGGGCTTGGTCGTCATCCGGCCGCCGTCCGCGTACTGGGACATGCCGACGACGTTGGGCACCATGACCCAGTCGTAGCCGTCCACGAAGCACCGGTGGAACCAGTCCATGACCGCGGCGGGGTCCCAGCCCCGCTGCAGGGCATGGCTGCCGAGGATCATCAGCCGGGGGATGTGGTGGGTCCACCCCGTGTCCCGTACCTGCGCCAGGACCGTGTGCAGACAGCGTGCCCCGACCGCGTCGGCGTCCAGCTCGTTCCACCACTCCGGCAGCGGGGCGGTGTGGCGCAGGACGTTGGAATGCCGGTACTCCTCGCCGAAGTACCAGTAAAGCTGCCACACGTACTCGCGCCACCCGGCGATCTGCCGGACGAACCCCTCCACGCTGCCGAGCGGCGCCCGTCCTGCGCGCCACTCCGCCTCGGCGCGCTCGACGCATTCGGCCGGGTCGAGCAGGCCCAGGTTGAGCGAGGAGGACAGCAGACTGTGACTCATCACCGGGTCGGCGGCGAGCACGGCGTCCTCGTAGGGGCCGAAGGTGCCGAGCCGGTGGGAGAGGAAGCGTTTCAGTGCGGCGCGCGCCTCGGCACGGGTCGCGGGGAACGACCGGGGCCCGTCCCGTCCGACGAAGGACACGTCACCGTCCTTCTCCCAGCGGTCGAGGTCGTGGCGGACCTCGTCGTCGATCTCGTCCTCCCGGGGACGGTAGGGCGCCGGGACCGGAAGTGACGACGCGTCGTGAGGCGGCGGCCGCCGGTTGTCGTGATCGTAGTTCCACTGCTCGCCGGCAGGGGCGTCGCCGTCCATCAGCAGGTCGTGTCCGCGGCGCACCCACCGGTAGAAGTCCTCCTGCCGCAGACGTTTTCCGCCGTGCCCGTCCGCCCACGCCGCGAAGTCCTCCATCGCGACCAGGAAGCCCCGCGCGGGGCCCACGGTGACCTGGGGAAGCGAGCGCACCAGCCGTGCGGCGGCGAAGGACGTCGGGTGATGGACGGTGACCGGACGATCGCCCGCCACGCGCTCCAGTCCCTCCCGGTAGGTGCCGGCCCGTACGTACGTCGCCCGGTCGCCGAGCTCGGCGGCCCGGTGGCGCATGGCGGAGAGCACCAGGTGCGCCTTGGCCCGGTGGAAGCGCCGGCGCCGGAAGACCGACCGGGCTTCGATCATCAGCAGCGGTGTGTCCCGCCCGGGGCCGTCGGCGCCGGGGGCGAGGAAGTGCGGCCCGAGCTGGTCGCCGAAGAGCCAGTGCACGGCGCGTCCCCGTTCAGCCGCGGCGGCGGGCATGCCGTCCGTACCGGCCGTCGTCGTGCATGAGCGTCTCCCGTCGAAGGCATCGGGCGGTGTCGACCGGTCACGGCCGACCGTCCGTGAATCACTTTCCGGGGGCGCCGAGCGGCGGATGCACGTCATGGCGGCACACCCCTCGATCGGGGCCACCAGCCGGCCGAAGGAGCGGGTCTCTCCACCCAGGGGTGCGGTGCGGCCGGTGGAGAACGCGACCCGTACCTCCGGCCCTTCTCCCCCCGGCTCTCCACCCCTGCTCCGATCCGCCTCCTACCGCCCCGCGCCTAGCGTTGCTCCGTGGGCCGGTGCCGTCCGGCCGCGGCTCAGGACAGCCGGGCACGGCAGACGCACCGCACGGCGCGGCGGGCGAGGAGGGAAGGGCAGCCATGGCACGGACGACGACGGAACACGAACGAAGCTCAAGCACGGCCGGCCCGCCCACCGGAGACCGGCGCGCGGGCCGAAAAGGGGTGACGTGTGCTCCGCTGCTGACGCTCGCCGTCGACCTCGTCCTCCCGCTCGTCGTCTACTACGCGGCCCGGGTTCTCGGGGCCGGCCAGGGGCCGGCGCTGCTGCTGAGCGGCGCACCACCCGCACTGCACCTGCTGTCCGGCGCGGTGCGCCGGCACCGGATCGACGGCGTCGACCTGTTCTTCACGATCCTCCTGGCCACTGCCGCCGCGGCGTCCCTCATGGGTGGCGGCACCCGGCTCCTGCTGTGCAAGGACGCGGCGCTGTCCCTCGTGGTCGGCGGCTGGGTGCTCGGCAGCGGGTTCACCCGAAGACCGCTGGCCTTCCAGCTGGGACAGCGCCTGCACGGGGGAGAAGCGGCCCGGGCGCGGAGCGCGACGTGGCAGAGCCACGCCGGGTTCCGTCAGTCCCTGCGCGTTCTCACCCTGCTCTGGGGAGCCGGGCAACTGCTGGACGGCGCACTCGGCATACTCGCCGCACTCACGCTGCCCACCGACACCGTGCCACTGCTGGCCCGGCTCCAGTCCCTGCTGCTGCTCGCCCTGGCCGCCGCGGTCACCGCCGTACACGCCCGCCGGTTCCGCGGCCGCCACGGCCTGTCGCTGTTCGGCGACCCCGAGCGGATGACGCGAGCGGTCAGCCGGTGGCGGTGAGGGCGAGTGCGGTGAGGATGAGGGCGTACGCGGCCACGGTGAGCGCGGTCCGGGCCAGGCGCACCCCGCTCACCCCACGCCGCTGCGGGGGCGGGGTGAAGCTGCAGCAGGGCTTCTGAGGCCGCCAGT
This sequence comes from Streptomyces sp. NPDC005706, assembly GCF_040631045.1. Classification (NCBI taxonomy): domain Bacteria; kingdom Bacillati; phylum Actinomycetota; class Actinomycetes; order Kitasatosporales; family Streptomycetaceae; genus Streptomyces; species Streptomyces sp. NPDC005706. Next base: position 81,565 of record NZ_JBEXYS010000012.1, read on the forward strand.
CGGGGGACTCCAGCCAGTAGGAACCCAGAAGGCGGGAGGTGCCGTTGGTGAAAAGGTGTTCGTCATACACGTGCGGGCAAACGGCCCTGGGGTACGGCGGGTTGCGGCGGTGGACGCGGTCGGCATCGGACCGTGATCTCGCATAGCTCAGGGGCATCTGCCAACGCGTCACAGCGTCAGACGGAACTGCCCCTGTCCTGTGCCTTATCGGGCGAACCCGGCCTCCCGGTCGGCGGCGGCGATCTGGTCGTGGAAACGCGTGTGGACCCAATGACGCCGACCGAGGATGTCCACCTGCCCCCAGCGGCCGGTGACCGGGCCGAGCCGGGTGTCGCGAGGCATGATGCCGGCGAGTCGCTGTGGGCTCGCGCCGCCGGACAGCTTGCTGCTGTCCAGTACATAGATGGCGTCCTTGGTGACGACGACGCACCGGTACGTGTTGGTCAGCATCGTCAGGCCGGTGAGGTAGGTGACGACGAAGAAGAAGTTGGGCGCGCTCTGGCAGATGAACGCCTGCCGGATCTCACTGGCGGCGGGCAGGAACGGCGCCGAGCGCCGCACGAGATCCGGCCGCGGCGCTGGGCCGCGTCGGCCCGTCTCGTCGAGGCTTTCGGCCATGGGCGGTCCCTTCCCTGTGGCTCGGATCAGCATTCCACGCGCTGCTGACGTGCCGCGAGCCTGAGAAGGCCCGCACCCGTCCGCTGCCTTCCGCACCCGGCCGGCGCGGCCGGCGCCCGCGAGTCCCGCGCCCCGGCGCACCGCGCACCACCGTTTCGGCAGATTGCTGCGTTCAGCAGGCGTGGGTGCGGGAGGACGGGGTACGCGCTGCGTCATCGGCCGCCGGCCACTCGGCGGCAGCGGTGGTGAAGACAGCAGCGGCGGTCTGGAACTCGGGAGGGGAAGCATGACGTCCACGAGCATGGTGGCGACGGGAACGCGGACGGCGGAGCTGCCGGAGGTCGCCGACCCCTCCCGGGTGGCCCCCAAGGATGCCCGCGAGCTGTCCAGGTTGTTCTTCCATCAGCTGGCGGTGCTGGAAGAGGGCACGCCCGAGTATCAGTACGCCCGTAATACGTTGATCGAGATGAACATGTCCTTGGTCCGCTTCGCGGCCGGCCGGTTCCGCAGCCGGGGCGCGGAGGAGATGGAGGACATCGTCCAGGTCGGCATGATCGGCCTGATCAAGGCGATCGACCGGTTCGAGCTCTCGCGGGAGGCGGAGTTCACCTCGTTCGCCATCCCCTACATCGTGGGCGAGATCAAACGATTCTTCCGCGACACCACCTGGGCCGTCCACGTGCCCCGGCGTCTGCAGGAGGCCCGGGTGCAGCTGGCCCGCGCCACAGAGGAACTGCAGAGCCGCCTGGGCCGCATGCCGTCGGCCAAGGAACTGGCGGAGCTGATGAGCCTGTCCGAGGAAGAGGTGCGCGAGGCCCGGCTGGCCGCGAACGGCTACAACTCCTCCTCCCTCGACGCCACGATCAACGGCAACGCGGACGGTGAGGCCGCGCTGGAGGACTTCATCGGCACCGAGGACGCGGCTCTGGAGCTGGTGGAGGACTTCCATGCCCTGGCCCCGCTGATCGCCGGGCTCGGCGAGCGGGACCGGCAGATCATCCACATGCGGTTCGTGGAGGAACTCACGCAGGCCCAGATCGGTGAACGGCTGGGAGTCTCGCAGATGCACGTCTCGCGCCTGCTCTCACGCACCCTCGCCCGGCTCCGCGAGGGCATGCTCACCAACCGCTGACATCTCGCCCCGCGCGGATCGCAGGGCCCGTCACATCCGGGACGGGCCCTGCGTCGTGCCCGTCCCTGCCGGACGGCCGCGCGCTGCGGAGAGGGCAGGATTCGAACCTGCGTGGGCCTCCGAGGAGGCCCGACCGTGAGGCGAGCTCGCTGGTCCCCGATCAACCACTCCGGGCACCTCTCCCTTGACCGGCTCGGGTGTTGTCCCGTGCCGTTCACAAGTAAGAGACTGCCGGAGACCGCTGACGGGAAGCTGACGCGGCCCTGACCTCCACCGTCGACGGTGTGCCGCCCGTGCCGGTTCATCCGGCGCCGCACCGGTTCACTCGGCGTCGGGCCGGCTCACTCGCCGTCGAGCTGATGGTCGGCCCATACGTAGCTCTCCGGGAGCAGATCCGAGACGGGAACCGCCCGGATGCCGTCACCGTTGCCGACGATGACCCGGAGCGTGGGGAAGTAGTCGAGCAGAACCTGACGGCAGCGGCCGCACGGAGGAACAACTCCTCGGCCCCGGTCGCCCACGGCCACCATGGTCTCCAGCTCATATGCGCCCTGGGCGGCCGCCGCACCGATGACGACCAGCTCGGCGCAGGGGCCCCCGGTGAAGTGGTAGGCGTTGACCGCGGTGACGATGCGGCCGTCGCGGGCCCGGGCCGCGGCTGCCATGGTGTGGTTGTCGCCCCGGCAGCGCGTCCCGGCGACATGCGCTGCGGCCTGGACGAGTTCGTGGTCCACGGGATGGGGTTGCCTGGTCATCTGCTCCGCCTTCTTCGGGTGTCGAGCGACACTGACCCGCATGACGGAATCGCGCAAGCCGATTTCGACGGGGCACGGGCGATCCGCCGCGCATGCCCCGTCGACCGGCGGCGTCAGTTCAGGTGCCGGGCGAAGAACCGCAGCGAATCGTCCAGTTCGAACGCCGGGAGATCGCCGTGCTTGCCGGGGTTGGCGTGCAGTGTCTTCTCCGCCGACGCCAGGGCGTCGAACAGTGCCAGACCCGCCGCCCGTGGCACCCGCTCGTCGTCCCACTGCAGCAAAAACTCCACCGGAACGGTGATCCGCGCGGCGACCTCCGCCGATGCCGAGGCTCCGCCCAGGCCCAGCACCGCCGCGCGGACCCGGGGTTCGGCGGCGACGAAGGGAACCCCGAGCCCGCAGCCCAGCGACACCCCCCAGTAGCCCACCGGCCCGCGGCCGACGTATGCGAGAGCCTGCACGGCGTCGAGCGCGGCCCGCCATTCCGGCACGGTCTGGTGGGCCACGAGCGCATGGAAGCCGGCGATCAGCGGGGCCAGTTCCTCGTCGGCTTCGGCGCGCGCCTGGTTCTCGGTCGCGAGCCGGTCGTACTCCGCGTGCACGGGACGGTCGCCATGGCCGGGTGCGTCGACCGCCAGCACCGCGTAACCACACTCGGCCACGAAACGGCGTGCCAGGGCCATGACGTCGGGATCCTTCTTGTGCCGCCCGCCGCCGTGCCCGATCAGGACGAGGGGACGAGTACCCGTGGCACCTTCCGGCGTCCACAGTACGCCGGGGATCTCATCGAGATGGAACAGTCGTTCGGCAACGCCGTCGGACGACGTCTCGGAAGTGAAGCGCATGGCCTTGGCCTTTCGGAATGCCTTACGCGGGCACTCCCCGGACCGTGCGAGAGAGGGAGTCCCGACCTGTCGAAGCGTTGATCGGTCTCACCTCCTCGGTTCGCAGTGGCGCACGACGGCGCCGAAGCTACCACGACGTCGTCGCCCACGTGGCGCAGACACGGGATCGGGTTCAGCCGCCCCGGTGACGGGCGGCGGACGGCGTGGAGAAAAGAACTTCGCGCGACGATGTCGAGAACCCGTGGCCGGCTACGTCCCCGAGGTGAAGGCGGCCACAATGGGTCGCACCAGTACGGAGGAGTCACACGATGGCGAAGTACTTGCTGCTCAAGCACTACCGAGGCGCTCCGGAAGCCGTCAACTGCGTGCCGATGGACCAGTGGACGCCGCAGGAGATCTCCGCGCACGTGCAGTACATGCGCGACTTCGCGGCCCGGCTCGAAGGGACCGGGGAGTTCGTGGACGGCCAGGCGCTCGCGCCCGAGGGAATGTGGGTCCGCTACGACGGCGAAGGGCGGCCGCCGGTCACCGACGGTCCGTTCGCCGAGACCAAGGACCTCATCGCCGGCTGGATGGTGATCGACGTGGACAGCCGCGAGCGCGCCGTCGAGCTGGCCGGGGAACTGTCGGCCGCCCCGGGCGCGGGCGGGAAGCCGATCCACGAGTGGCTCGAGGTGCGCCCCTTCCTGGCGGCGCCGCCCACCATCACGGAGTGACCCGACCGATGGACGAGGCGCTGCTGAGAAGCCTCACCCCGAGCGTCATCGCCGTCCTCGTCCGCCGCGGAGCCGACTTCGCGGCGGCCGAGGACGCCGTCCAGGACGCACTGGTCGAGGCGGTGCGGACGTGGCCGGCCGGCCCGCCGAGGGATGCGAAGGGCTGGCTGGTCACCGTGGCCTGGCGCCGGTTCCTCGACGCGACGCGGGCGGACTCCGCCCGCCGCCGACGTGAGGACCGGATCGACGAGGAGCCGCCGCCCGGGCCGGTGCCCGCGGCGGACGACACGCTCCAGCTCTACTTCCTGTGCGCCCACCCCTCGCTGTCACCGGCGTCGGCGGTCGCGCTCACACTGCGCGCCGTCGGCGGCCTGACCACCCGTCAGATCGCCGACGCCTACCTGGTGCCCGAGGCGACCATGGCGCAGCGCATCAGCCGGGCCAAACGCACCGTGCGAGGCGTGCGGTTCGACCGGCCCGGTGATGTCACCACCGTGCTGCGCGTCCTCTACCTGGTCTTCAACGAGGGCTACTCGGGCGACGTCGACCTCGCGGCCGAGGCCATCCGCCTCACCCGGCAGCTCGCGGCCCGGATCGACCACCCCGAGGTGGCGGGACTGCTCGCGCTCATGCTGCTCCACCACGCCCGGCGCGCCGCCCGGACCGCGCCCGACGGCAGCCTGGTCCCGCTCGCCGAGCAGGACCGCCGCCGGTGGGACACCGCCTTGATCGCCGAGGGCGTCGATGTCCTTCAGGCCGCTCTCGCCCGTGACCGGCTGGGCGAGTTCCAGGCCCAGGCCGCCATCGCGGCGCTGCACGCCGACGCGCCCACCGCCCAGGAGACCGACTGGGTGCAGATCGTCGAGTGGTACGACGAACTCGCGAGCCTGACCGACAGCCCCGTCGTGCGGCTCAACCGCGCCGTCGCCGTGGGCGAGGCCGACGGACCGCGCGCCGGGCTGGCGGTGCTCGCGGCGCTGGACGACTCGCTGCCCCGGCACACCGCGGTGGCGGCGTATCTGCACGAACGCGACGGCGACCTGGCGACGGCGGCGCGGCTGTACGCCGAGGCGGCCCGCAAGGCACCCAACCTCGCCGAGCGCGACCACCTGACGCGCCAGGCCGCCCGGCTCAACACCGGCCGCGTCCGCTGACAGGCGGTGCCCGGACTCACCGGCACGCGGCACGGCGAGGACGCCGACCGCGACGACGGTGAGCCACGAGGACGTGTCAGACCAGGGTCGTGATGCAGAACGGGTGGCCGGCCGGGTCCAGCAGCACGCGCCAGCGTTCGGGCTGCGGCTGGAAGCCCGGCTTGGTGGCGCCCAGATCGAGCAGTCGCTTCTCGGCGATGTCCAGGTCGTCGACGCCCAGTTCGATGTGGGCCTGCTTCTCCTGGGTGGGGTCCGGCCAGGTGGGCGGGCGGTAGTCGGCCAGGCGGTTGAAGGCGAGGCCGGTCGCGCCCTCCCTGCCCAGCAGGATGAAGTCGTCGCTGGAGTAGTGGACCGCCATGCCGAGCAACTCGCTGTAGAAACGGGCCATTTCGGCGGGATCGGCACAGTCGAAGGTGACGGCGGCGTAGCGGAAGGCGGGTGCGGAAGTGGTGTCCGTGCTCATGAGGGGAACGCTAGGACCTGACCCGGACAGTTCCGGTCCGGGTTGTGGCGTGGTGTGGAAAACTTCCCCGGGTGATCAGCTCCTCCGCCCGTCTGCTGCGGCTGCTGTCCCTGCTGTCCTCCCGGCCGTCATGGACCTGCGCCGAACTGGCCGAGCGCATGGAGGTCACGGACCGCACGGTGCGCCGGGACGTCGCCCGGCTGCGCGAGCTCGGCTACACCGTGGACTCCGAGGCCGGCCCCTGGGGCGGCTACCGCCTCCGCGCCGGTTCCCGGGTGCCGCCGCTGATCCTCGACGACGAGGAGGCACTTGCCGTGGCGGCCGGCCTGCGGGAGGCCGCCCAGAGTGACGCCATGGGCGGTGACCAGGCCGCACTCTCCGCCCTGCTGAAGCTGCGCCAGGTGCTGCCCCGGCGGATCGCGGAACGGCTCGGTGACCTGGACGACGCGTTCGTCAGCCTTCCCACGGCCGACGGACCGCGGATCAGGACGGGCCTGCTGCTGGAGTTGGCGGTCGCCTGCCGGCGGGGAGAGCGTGCCAGGCTGTCGTACACCGACGCGCAGGGGCGGGTGACGCTCCGCGAGGTCGACCCGTACCGTCTCGTGTGCACCGGACGCCGCTGGTACTTCGTCGCCCGGGACGTGGCGCGCGCCGAGTGGCGGACGTTCCGGGCCGACCGGGTCGGCCGGCTGCAGCCCACCGGCCGGCCGGCGGACCTCACCGACCCGCCCGACCCGGCACGTCTGGTCTCCCGCAACATCGCGAACGGCCCCTACCCGCTCTCGGCCACCATCCGTCTCCCCCTGCCGATGGACGCGGCGCTACGGCTCATCCCCGCGACGATCGGCACCCACCGCCCGGACGGCCCCGGCGCGACGCTGGTCGACATGGGCGGTCCCGACGCGGACGGCCTCGCCCGCTATCTCCTCGGCCTCGGCACACCGCTCCGGGTCCTCGCGCCGGACGCCGTGCGCCAGGCCCTGCTGCACCGCACCCGCCAACTCCTGGAGGCCCACGAGTGACGCGCCGGCCTTGTCGCCGGCGGAAGGCGACGCCGGGACCGGAGGCCGGCCGCCGCGGCCGACGCCTCAGACGTCGACGCGGGGCTGAGCGGGGCTGAGGAAGTGGACGGCGGTCCGCTCGGCGCGCGGGTCGAGGAGACCCCGCAGTTCGTCGGCCGCGGCCTTGAGGAGGTGGCCGTCGCGGGTGGCGTGGAGGGTCTCCAGGACGAAGGCGACCCGGCCGGAGCCCTCGGTGACCCGGGTCCGGTGGGCGTCGCGGTGGTTCCAGTGGCGGGTCAGGACGCCGGCGGCGTCGGCGTAGATGATCTCGCCGGGCTTGGGATTCTCGATGGTGCCCGGTTCGCCGAGGGGGGTGAACTCCTCGCGGCCGTCGGCGTGCCTGATGTCGACCTCGCCCGTGACGTGGTCGAGGTCGAAGGCGCCGGCGGGCAGGCCGTGGCGGACGGAGACGGCGTTGTAGGAGTCGACGGCGGGGTTGATGCGCGGCAGGCCGCCCTTCTTGGCGAGGCGGCGGCCGAGGGCGTCGACGCTGGGGCGGATGCGGCGGGGGTTGGTGCCGAAGGAGCGGTAGGCGGTGTGCCAGGCGTCGATGCGGGGGTCCTGCTCGTCGGCGGGCTGCCAGGTGCCGTCGGCGAGTCGCCGCTCCAGGGCCTCCAGGGCCGCGGCGGTGTCGGGCCAGTGTTCGCGGCCGCGCAGGCCGGCCGCGGTGACCACGGCGATGAGGGTGTCGGGGAAGGCGTCGGCGACGGCGGGGCTGATACGGAAGACGGTCATGAGGGGGATCCTTGTCGCGCGCGTGCTGGGGCGGGAGGTCAGGGCTTCCAGGGTCCGATGCGGTCCAGGCGGCGCAGCTGCTGCTGTGCGGTGGACGCGTCGAGGCCCTGGCCGCGCTCGGTGAGATGACCGGCGACGGCCGTGCGGTGCTCGACGGGTTTGTGGTCGTCGTACTTGAACTTGGCCCGCACCTCGACGACTTCCAGTTCCAGGCCGCGGATGCCGGGCAGCATGCGCCCGTAGGGCGGCCGGTCGGGGTCGATCGGGGCGTGATCGCCCTCGGGCTGGAAGTGCGCCATCTGGCGGCGCAGCAGCTCGGCCTTGGCCTCGGGGTCGTCGATGACGCGGGCGCGGCAGGAGAACTGCACGGCCGCGTAGTAGCTGGTGGGTACGCCGTCGGTGGGCGGGGTGCCGGTCCCGGCGCGCCAGGGCCCTGGGATGAAGGCGTAGTCGCCGAACACGGTGAAGGTGACGTTCGGGTCGTGCTCGATGGCCTCCCAGACCGGGTTGGGCCTGGCGAGGTGTATCAGCAGCCGGCCGTCTTCGGTGGTGAAGTGGGTGGGGACGACGGCGGGCGGCCGGCCGGGCAGCCCGTTGACGCTGAGCTGGCCGAAGTCGTGGCCGCCGGCGATCCAGGTCTGCCACTCGGTGTCGTCCAGGGAGGCGTCCCAGGGCTGGATGAACATGCGGTTCTCCTTGCGAGGGGGAGGGGGCGGCGGATCAGGTGAGGGCGAGGAGGCCGACGGCGACGGCGGCGGTGCCCAGACCGACGAGCTGGCCGCGGTGGATGCGTTCGGCGAGCACACCACGGGCGAGCAGGACCGTGCCGGCCGGGTACAGGGCGGTCGTCACGGCGACGACGGTGAGGTCTCCGCCGCGGACGGCGAGCAGGAACAGCAGATTCGCCAGCGAGTCCAGCACGCCCGCGGCCGCGGACATCGCGTACGCGGGCCGCTCCGCGCCCAGTCTGCGGCGCAGCATCCCGGCCGCGCCCAGGGTGACGGCCGAGGACACCGCCCGGCCCACGATCAGCGGGGCCACGCCACTGTCCGCGGGCGCCTGGTGCAGGAAGACCAGCTGGAGCGCGATGGCGGCGCCCGCCCCGAAGGCCGGCAGCAGTGCCGTCCGGGAGATCCGCGCGGAGCGGGCACCGTGCCCGGCGCTCACGAGAACGACGGCGACGAGCGCGAGCGGCAGGCCGGCCAGCCCGGCCGGCGTCAGGTGCTCGCCCTGGAGCAGCCCCACCGTGACCGGCAACGCGGCGGACACCAGCGCGGTCACCGGCGACAGCACGCTCATCGGGCCGATCGCCAGCGTCCGGTACAGCAGCGCGAACGCGGCGGCCGAGGCGACCCCGGAGGCGGCCCCCCAGGCGAGGGCACCGGCGCCGAACGAGGCACCGAGGACGGGCCACAGCAGCAGCTCCACCGCGAGAGAGGCGGGAGCGGCGACCATGACGGTGCGCAGGACGTGGGCCTTTCGGGCGCCGAGGCCGCCGAGGAAGTCGGCGCAGCCGTAGGCGAGGGAGCTGCCCAGGGCAAGCAGCAGAGCGATCACGGTGCATCCCTTACTATCAATGGAACGACTGAACCGTACAACGAACCGACCGGCTAGTGTCAACCAAACGACCGGACGGTGCATTCCAGTGGTCCACTGGCAAGGATGGTGAACGGATGGCGGAGACCGAGGCGGCCCTGCGGACGCTCGCGCACAACGTCCGGGCGGCCCGCGCCCGCGCGGGACTCTCGCTCGACCAACTCGGCCGGCGCGCCCAGGTGAGCAAGGGTGCCCTCGTCGCCCTGGAGAAGGCACAGGGCAACCCGAACTTCGCCACCCTCGTGCGGCTGGCCGACACTCTCGGCGTCTCCGTCTCCGCCCTGATGGAGGGCCGGACCGAGGGACGCGTGCGCGTCGTGTCCGAAGGCGCTCTCACCCCCTTGTGGACCGGCCCGCGGGGCAGCGAGGCCCGGCTGATGCTGACCACCGCGGGCCCTGCCCCGGTCGAGGTCTGGCGCTGGAACCTGGAGCCGGGCGAGGAGTACCCCAGCCACCCGCACCAGGCCGGCGTCGTGGAGACCGTCAGTGTCACCGCCGGCCGGATGACCCTGATCGTCGACGGCACCGAGCACCCCGTCGAAGCCGGACAGACCGCCACCTTCGACGGGGACACCGCCCACACCTACCGCGGCTCGGGCACCGGGACCTGCCGTCTGATCATGACCGTCCACATCCCGGCCGGCCCCGGCTCCCCGGCCTGACCCGTGCCGTCGCGCGGCCCGCGCCGCGCGGTCACCCGGTGCCGATGTTGGAGCCGCCGTTGGTGGTGCGCAGTCCCGACCGGCTGCCGTGCCAGTCCAGCACCAGAGTGGTGGCGTCGTCCGCCAGCGTCCCCCCGCACGCGTCGATGGCCGCCGTGGTCAGGCACCGGACCACCTCGCGGGGGTGTTCGTCGGCGGTGTCCCTGATGAGGGCGGGCAGATCGATCGCGGCGGCCCCGCGGTCCTGCATGCCGTCGGTGACCAGCACCAGACGATCACCCGGCTCGAGGCGGCACCGCTGCACCTCGTAGACGACCCGAGCGGGCACCCCGAACGGCAGGTTGACCTTGAGGCGCAGTTCCTCGACCCGGCCGCCGCGCAGCCGCAGCGGCCAGGGGTGGCCCGCGTTCACCAGCTCACAGGCGCCGGATTCCAGCTCGACGCGGAGCAACTGGCCGGTGGTCATGCCGCGGGTGTTCGCGGCGATCGCATGGTGCGCCGCATACGCCTGGTCCAGGAGGCCGCGGCCTGCGCGGCGCGCCCCGCGCAGGGCATTGACGGTCAGCGTGGCCAGCAGCGCCGAGGCCGTGTCGTGACCCATCGCGTCCGTGATCGACACATGGAGAACGTCCTGGTCCAGCGCGTAGTCGTAGGTGTCGCCACCGATGTCGTCGGCCGGAGCCAGACCGCCCGCCAGGGTGAAGTGGGCCGCCTCGCAGCAGGGCGCGGACGGCAGCAGCTGGTGCTGGATCTCCGCCGCCAGGCTCATGGTGGTGGTGCGCCGCCCCGAGTGATAGAGGTCGGTGAAGCGCCGGTCGGTCACCACGATGTACGCGAGCGCGTGCGCCGCCCGCGTCACCGCGTCGCGCACCGTGTCGTCCGCCTGCGGCACCACCGTCTCCAGCACGCCGACGCAGTCGCCGCGGTTCGTCACCGGCGCCACCAACCGGCAGCCGGCCATGCCGTCGTCCTCCTGGTGCAGCCGCTGGGAGCGCAGCACCCGGTCGTAGACGCTGCCCGCCAGCTCCATCCTCTCCGGCTCGCCGCGCGTCTCGGCCGCCGTACCGGCTCTGGGCAGCCGCACGGCTTCCCGGCCGAGCATGTCGACGAGCAGCAAGGACACCTGTGCCGCCGAGAACCGCTTCTCCAGGTTCCGGGCCACCACGTCCACCGACTCGCCCGGGGCGGCATCCTCCGCCGCCCGCAACACCTCGTCCAGGCCCAAGCCGTCATCGCCCACCACGCGCACCTCCCCGTTTCCTTCACTCGGGTGCCCCGTGACCCGGCCTGCGATGCCTGGGCGCCCAGGGCACACCGGCCCGTGCCCCCGGCACCCGGGCCGGCCGGTGTCAGGACCGCTGGTCCGGCAGCGCGGAGAGCGCGGCGGCGAGCCGCTCGGCCACCTCCGGCGGGGTGGAGGCGTGCGGCGAGAGCCGGAGCGAGTCCTCCCGGCAGGTCAGCGCGATGCCCTCGGCGTGCAGCGCCTTCGCGACGTGCGACGGATCGTGGCCCGGCACGGTGAAGGAGAGGACGCCCGCGCGCCGGGCGGGGTCGGCGGGGGACAGGACGCGGCCCCGGTGGCGGTGGATCACCTCGGTGAGTTCGGTGATCCGCGATGCGATGGCCGCCTCGATCGCGGTGACGGTGTGCCGCTCGACGAGGTCCAGGGCGGCGGCGAACGCGGCGGCCGTCACGGGACTGAGATTCGTGATGGACCATCGCTGCGCGGAGAGGGCGGGCGCATGCTCCGCGCCGTCGAACACGCCCGCGTCCCGCACGCCCGTCCAGCCCGTCAGGACCGGCTCCAGCATGTCCAGGGCCCGGTCGGACAGGGTCGCGAAGCCCGTGGCCCAGCCGGCGCGCAGCCACTTCTGGCCGCCGGCGACCACCACGTCCGCCGCCTCCCAGGCCATCTCGGTCACACCGAACGCCTGGATGGCGTCCACGATGAGCAGCCGGCCGGGCCCGATCGCCTCGCGCAGCGCCGCCAGATCGGCACGGAAACCGGTGCGGAAGTCGACGGCGCTTACGGACACCGCGACCACGTCGTCGGTGAGGGCGGCGCGGACCAGGTCGGCGGTGACCCCTTCGCCGGGCTCCGGGTCCAGCCAGCGGGGCGTGGCCCGGCCCAGTTCGGCGGTACGCCGCCACGGGTAGTGGTTCGCCGGGAAGTCGGTCCGCGGCACGAGGACCACGCCGTCCCGCACGCCGAGAGCGGCGTGGAACAGACCGGTGGACGCGTTCGGCAGCAGCACGGTGCGCTCGGCGTCGCTCCCCGCCAGGCGGGCGGCGGCCCGGCGTGCCGTCTCCTCCGCGCGCATCAGATCGTCCACGGTGGTGTGGTCCGCCTGCGCGGCCTCGTCCATCGCGCGTGCGGTGGCGGCCACGGCATCGCGCGAGGGCGGGCCGAACCGTGCGAAGTCCAGGTACCCGGCAGGGGTGTCGAAGTGGGCGGCGTAGGAGGTGAGCACGAGGTCCTTTCACGGCGGGGCCGTTGGGAGCGGCGTGGCGGGCGACGGGTGCCCCGGTCGGGACGGCACCGCGAACCGGCTGGTGACCTGGCGTCCTTCCCCGCCCGTGCGCGCGTCCCCGCCCGCTCGCACGGTACGCGCCGCGCGCCGAGCGGGCGGTCTTGGGGTGTGCCTCCGCGTGCCGGGGCCGCGGGGGCCGCGCCTACGCGTTGTCCGGGTGGGGGCCCGGCGGTGTGCGCAGGGCGAGGAGGGCGACGTCGTCGAGGCCGGGCGGCCGCACGCGCTGCAGAAGCTGATCGGTGAAGGAGGTCAGCGGTCGGTGGGCCAGGGCGGCGGCGTGCTGGCGCAGCGCGTTCATGCCCTCGTCGAGGGTGCGGCCGGGTGCTTCGATGAGGCCGTCGGTGTAGAGCAGCAGGGTGCTGTCCGGAGGCAGCGTGATCGTGGCGTCGGGCCGGCCGGCGCCGGTACCGGTGCCGAGCAGAATGCCGTGCCCGGCGGTGAGGTACTCGGTCAGGCCGTCGTGGGTGATGAGCAGGGGCGGGGGGTGACCGGCGTTCGTCCAGGACAGCTCCCAGTGGCCGTCGCCGGTCCGGGTCAGCCGGGCGAAGATGAGCGTCGCCATCGCGACGTCGGTGATGGGCATGATCGCCTCGTCGAGCCGGTCGACGATCCTGCTGGGCGGCTTCTGCTGGGACCAGGCGTAGGCGCGGAGCATGTTGCGCAGCTGGGCCATCCCGGCGGCGGCCTCCAGATCGTGGCCCACGACATCGCCGATGGCCAGAGCCGTGGCACCGTCGGAGAGGGCGAACGCGTCGTACCAGTCACCGCCGACCTGCGAGGCGTCGGGGGCGGGCAGGTAGCGCACCGTCATCTGCAGGTCGGGCACGCTAGGCATCTGGGGGAGCAGATGGTTCTGCATGGTCTCGGCGATCGCGCGCTGCCGCTGGTAGAGGCGCGCGTTGTCCAGGGCGAGGCCGGTACGCCGGGCGATGTCCTCCAGCAGCGTGAGGTCGGTGACGGTGAAGTCGTCCGGCTGCCCGGCGCGGCCCAGCGTCAGTGCGCCCAGGACGTCCCGGGTGCTGCGGATGGGCGCGATGGCGGCAGAGCGGATGCCGGTGGCGTCGAACAGATGGCGCTGTTCGACCGCGATGCCGGAGTCCGGGTCGCCGCGATAGGTCTCCGGGCCGGCGAGCGTCGAGGCGACACCCCGCAGGGCCCGGGACAGGGGCATGGGGGACGTCTCCGGTACCGGCGGCATCGGCCCCTGCAGCTCCTCGTGATGGATCAGTGCGCCGCCGTCGGCCTGCACCACGACGGCACGCCGCACCTCGTCACGCTCGGTGATCAGGTCGATGACGGCCCAGTCCGCCAGCCGGGGCAGGACCAGGTCCACCAGCCGGCGCAGCGCCTCGTCGACGTCGAGGGTGGAGGTCAGCTGGGTGGTGGTCTCGGCGAGGAGAGCCAGTCGCTCCAGGTCGGTGAGTGTCTGGGCTGCCCCGTCGTCGGGGTGCGCGCCGGCCGGGTGCGGTCGGTCGAGTATGTGGAACACCACGAGGGTGCCGCTCGCTTCGCTCCCGATGTCGTACGGCGTGATCGACCAGGAGATGGGCAGCACGGAGCCGTCGGCGTGGACGAAGTAGTCGATGAGGCCGTGTGCCGGGTGCCCGGAGTGGAACGCCTCCCGCATGCTGCACTGTGCGGCGGGCAGTCGCTGTCCCTGTGGCCCGCGGTGCAGCAGGTCGTGGGCGTCCTGACCGACCAGATCCCGGGCACTGCGGCCGAGGAGGTGCCCGGCGCGGGCGTTGACGGCGACGATACGGCCCTGTTCGTCGACGGCGTAGGCGCCGGCGCCGATGGCCTCCAGCGCGCGGACCAGCCGGGAGGAAGAGGCCGTCCGCAACCGCTCATGGCGGGTTTCCGTGCTCTCCGGCCGCCCCATGTCCTCGCCTCCAGCTCGTCGGGTTGTGAGCCTACGTGCCGTTTCCTGGACGCGCGTGCGAGGCCCCTGTGTGTCTCTTGTACCCCCTGTCCGCCGCTGATGATGAAAAACCAGCCGTGGATATCGGCCCTGGCCCCGGCCCCCGGTGACCGCGCGCAGCGGACCGGCGCACGGAGTGGTCGGCCCGGGCCCGTCAGGGGCGTTCGCGGAGCTGGAGGAGGCCGGCGATCGAGAAGCACAGGGCGCCGGTGAGCGTGCCCCAGTTGGCGATGCCGGCGTTGACGAGGCCGCCGGTGGCCGGGCGGGTGAAGGCGGCGAGCGCCGAGACCATGAACAGGATCGAGCCGAGCTGGTTCACGGCGACGATCCACCAGCCGAGATCGCGTGGGTGGGCGCAGGGGCGGCCGCGGTGGCAGATCTCGGTGAAACCCAGATGTCCGGAGACCAGGAAGAGCACACAGCCGATCACGTCGGGCACCCAGATCAACCGGTTGATCTGCTGAACGCTCAGGCCCCGCAGGAAGGAGTCGATCAGGTTGACGGCGAACACGAGCGTGCCGGCGAACAGGACGAACGCGCTCAGCCAGTCCACCCGCATCGGCTCGTAGCTCCACCACCGCCAGCGGCGCGTGGTCAGCCGGCCCTCGGTGTGGACCGGCGCGTTGATCACCTGGAGCAGCGACACGTAGCCGCCGGTGTTGAAGAACAGACCACCGGCGAAGTAGACCGAGGCGCACTCGAGGGCGTCACCGGAGCCGAACTGGGCGACGCCCGCGCCCACCGAGAAGAGGGCTCCGCCGATGACGAAGGCGGTCGCCGCGATGGCGTTGAGCCTGCGCAGCCGGCCGACGGACACGGCGTCCGCGGGGGCCCGGCGGCTCAGTGCGGCACCGGGCGGCCGGACGGCGACGGTTCCGCGCCGCCGTGCGGCCCGCGACTCCCACACCACGGTCTCGCCGCCGGGACGGTGCCACGTCCGCCTGGTGACGAACGGTCCCGCGCCCTCTGCGTGCTGCTCCGGCTGCCCCACGCGCCGAGGTTAGACGCGGACGGCCGTGGACGGCGTGCGCAACGCCGTCCCACCGGACCGGCGGGTGCGCGAGCCGCGGGGCGATGGGCCATCAGGCAGAGGGGCGCGGAGGGGGTGCGTGAGGCTCGGCGCAGGCGGATGGCGTGGCCGCGGTGGAGCTGATCCCGGACACCGGCGTGGACGTCGAGGAAGCGGCCCTACTGGCACATGATCCGCGCGCACGGCTGCTGGAACTCGCCGTCGGATCCGGGCGGTTCGGACGGGAGGAGGGCCAGGCCCCCGAAGGCGCGGAGCCGGCCGGTGCGGTCGTCGGCGCGGGAGGCCCGGCGGGCCGGGGGGCCGTCGTGCGTGTCCGGGCGGCCGGCGCGACCTCGTCGTGTCCGTGGTCCGCGCGGGGACCGGCTGAGCGTCACAGGGCCCCGGCGAGGTCGTTGGGGCTGAAGGCGCGCCGGTATGCGGCGGGGGAGACGCCGAACGTGGTGCGCATGTGGGCGCGCAGGGAGTTCGCGGAGCCGAAGCCGGCCCGGTGCGCGACCAGGTCGATGGACAGATCGGTGGTCTCCAGCAACTGCTTGGCCAGTTCCAGTCGTTGGGCGGTGAGCCATTGCACCGGGGTCATGCCGACCTCGTCGCGGAACCGCCGGGTGAAGGTGCGCAGACTCATCCGGGCGTGTCCGGCGAGCTGGAGGAGGGTCAGCGGCTCGTCGAGGTGCTCCAGAGCCCAGGCGCGGGTGGCGGTCGTACTGGCCAGGGTGGGTTCGGGGACCGGCCGGTCGATGTACTGGGCCTGTCCGCCGTCCCGCCACGGCGGAACGACGCACATGCGGGCGGCGCGGTTGGCGAGGGCCGCGCCATGGTCGCAACGGATCATGTGCAGGCACAGGTCGACGCCCGCGGCCACGCCCGCCGAGGTCAGCACGTCGCCGTCGTCGACGAACAGCACGTCCTCGTCCACCCTGACCTTCGGGTAGGCGCGGCGGAACTCCGGCGCCAGGTTCCAGTGGGTGGTGGCCGGCCGGCCGTCGAGCAGCCCGGCCGCGGCCAGCACGTAGGAGCCGGTGCAGATCGACACCAGGCGAGTGCCGGGCCGGATCCCGGCGATGGCCGCCGTCACCTCCGGAGGCAGCGGGCCGCCGCGGCCCAGCTCGGGCATGGCGTGCGTGGGCGGGACGATCACGGTGTCCGCGGCGGCCAGGGCCTCGGGCCCGGCCGCGGGCTGCACGGTGAAGCCCGCGTCACTGAGCACCGGCGCACCGTCGGCCGTGCAGACGGTGACGTCGTAGATCGGGCGGCCCTCGGCGTCCGCCACGCTGCCGAACACACGGGAGGGGATGCCCAGTTCGAAGGGCGGAACCCCGGGCAGGGCGAGCACCGCGATCCGGTGCCGGCGAGGCGGCGCGTCCACCGCCCGGTCCGGTGTCCCCGTCGTCCTCGATGCTCGCATTTCACCCATGGCCAGATCCTGTCACACAGTGGCCGGACGGCCAACACCGTGGCGAGCCCGTCTCCCGGATCGTGGACCGCGTAGCGCCGGGGGAGCCCCGGTGACGTGTGTTCGAGACGGAAGACGAGGCGGACGGCATGCGAGCGGTGGTTGTGGAGCGATGGGGCGGACCCGAGAACCTGGTCCAGCGTGAGGTCGAGCGCCCCGAGCCGGGACTGAACGAGGTCCTGGTGCGGGTGCACGCGGCCGGAGTGAACCCGGTGGACTGGAAGACCCGCGCCGGCGGAGCCCTCATCGACTGGGGCGCCGTTCCCGCCGTCGGCTGGGACGTGTCCGGCGTCGTCGAGGCCGTCGGCCCGGGCGTGGGGATGTGGCGTCCCGGGGACGAGGTCTTCGGAATGCCGCTCTTCCCGCGCCAGGCGGGAGCCTATGCCGACCACGTGGTGGCACCGGCCCGGCATTTCGCCCCCAAGCCGGACAACCTCACGCACGTGGAGGCGGCCGCCCTGCCGCTGGCCGCGCTGACCGCCTGGCAGGCCCTGGTGGACACGGCGAACGTGCGCCCGGGCGAGCGGGTGCTGGTGCACGCGGCGGGCGGCGGCGTCGGCCACTTCGCGGTGCAGATCGCCAAGGCCCGCGGCGCGCATGTCGTCGGCACCGCCGGCGCGGACAAGCACGACCTGGTCCGGGCGCTGGGCGCGGACGAGGTGATCGACTACCGCGCGGTGCGGTTCGAGGACGTCGTGGGCGATGTCGACGTGGTGCTCGACGGACTGGGCGGGGAGACCGCCGAGCGCTCGGTGAAGGTGCTCCGGCCGGGCGGCCGGCTGATCACCCTGCCCGGCCCCGACGACGTACCCGCGGCCCAGGACGGGGTCCGGGCGGTGTGGATGCTGGTGGAACCGGACCACCTGGGTCTGCGCGAGATCGCCGCCCTGGTGGAGCGGGGCGCGCTGAAGCCTGTGGTGGAGACGGTCCTGCCGCTGGCGGACGCCGCGAAGGCGCACGAGATCGGCGAGCGGGGCCGGACCGCGGGCAAGATCGTCCTCGCGGTCGTCTGATCCCCGGCCGACCCCCGCACCGGGCGAGCCGGGGTGGTGGCCCCTGCGGCGGAGAGGGCAGGATTTGAACCTGCGTGGACCCCCGTGGGGGCCCGACCATGAGCGTGCTCGCTGGTCCCCGATCAACCACTCCGGGCACCTCTCCTCGTTCCCGGTCCGTTGTTCCTCCCGGCCCGTTCACGAGAAGAAGACTGGCAGGACCCCCTGACGTGCCGCTGATCCGCCCCTGACGCGGACGCGGGCGCGCCCCCGGACCGCAGGCGCGCCTCACCCGGCCGTGTCCCGATGCCCCTCCGGCCCGTGCCCGCACCGTCCCCCCCGGCTGACCGGCGCCCGCACGCGGCCAGTGGCTGCCCTGGGCGCGAATCCGAAACCTGGTGGCGGACCTGGGCCCTCGGTCAGCACCATGCAACCCATGAGCGATCAACCCGCACGATGGACCCAGGCGACCGTCTACCCCGACATGTGGACCGACCCGGACGACGACCCCCGCGACAACGGCAACAGTCCGGACGGCGAACTCGCCACACTGCAGGACTTCTTGACGAACTACCGCATGACCCTGCGGATGAAGTGCGAGGGCCTGGACGCGGAACAACTGGCCCGCAGGTCGGTCCCGCCGTCGACGATGTCGCTGCTCGGCCTGCTCCGCCACCTCGCCGAGGTGGAACGGGACTGGCGCAACTGGCTCGGCGACGACGAACCGCTGCCGAAGCTGTACGGCGCGAGGGACGCGGACTTCCTCGGAGCCGTCGCCGAACAGGCCGTGGTCGACGCCGCCCACGCCGACCTCGAGCGCGAGCAGGCCGCGACCGATGCCGCGCTGGCCGAGCACGCGGATCTGGGCGAGCGCGTCGGGAAGGACGGGATCGCCATCCGGGAACTGCTGGTGCACAGGATCGACGAGTACGCCCGCCACTGCGGACACGCCGACCTGCTGCGCGAGTGCGTCGACGGACGAGTCGGCCAGTGACCCGGTGACGCCGGGCGGAGCGTGGTCAGAGCCCCGGGACACGCTGGGCCGCCGGCGGCCCGCATGTGGGGGAGGGGTGCCGTGCGCTTCCCGGCGCGGAGCCGCAGGCGGCAGCCTTCCGCCACCCGGATCCGCGATCCGTTCCGGCGTGAGGGCGGCGTCGTCGTGGGTCTCACATGGCCGGGTACGGAGCCCCGATCCGCGTGGAAAGGAACCCCGATCCGCGCGAAAACGGGTGATGCGGACCATAGGAGCCATGTCACGTCCTACGCGGGATCGTAGAGGCGGTCAGGAGCGAACGCGGGCCTTGAGCGGCGAGAAGTCCGATATGTGAAATGTCTACGCCCTTGGGTAGTAGGTCACACTCTTGCATGGTTTCGACGGGGCGCTAAACATGTTGGTCGTTGCCCGGCGAGCCGCGGGGCGACCGGGTGATCACCGCCGGGCCCGCCCGCTGCGTAGTGCAGTACGGGCCCTGGCACCGAAGCCCGCATCGTGACCGGCACCCGGCCGGCGCCACTCAGACGTCTCCCAGGAGTTCCTTTCACATGACCGCGATCACCGCCAACCGCCGCCTTGCCCGCCTGCGCACCCTCGCTCTGACCGGCATGGCCACGACCGGCGCCGCGACCGTGGCCCTCACGCTGATGCCGGCCTCCGCGCAGGCCGCCGAGGCGCCGAAGACCGCCCACAGCGTCTCGGCTGCCTCGAGCGACAGCCACGCCGACGCCAAGCGTTCCACCGGCAGCGCCGGGAACCTCGACGGCTGGATCAAGCAGTCGCTGACCATCATGAAGGAGAAGGGCATCCCGGGCAGCTACGAGGGCCTGCACCGCAACATCATGCGCGAGTCCAGCGGCAACCCCAACGCCCAGAACAACTGGGACGTCAACGCCCAGAACGGGATCCCGTCCAAGGGCCTGCTCCAGGTGATCGACCCCACCTTCAAGGCCTACCACGTCGAAGGCACCGCCAACAGCGTCACCGACCCGGTCGCGAACATCACCGCTGCCGCCAACTACGCCGCGCACCGCTACGGTTCCATCGACAACGTCAACTCCGCGTACTGAGCACCGCTGATCGACCCAGCCGTCGACACCGCGGCCGCGGCCAGGTGCTCCACCTACACTGACGGGCATGGCATGCCGCATCAGTGAGCTGGTCCTCGACGCCGCGGACCCCGAGCGTCTCGCCGCGTTCTGGAGCGAGGTCCTCGGCTACGTCGAACTCGGCCGGGAGGACGACGGAAGCATCGCGATCGGGCCGCCCGACACCGGTTTCGGGGGCCCGCAGCCCATCCTCGTCGTCAGCCCCAGCGACGACCCGCGGACCGAAAAGCTGCCACTGCACATCGACGTGAGCGCCACCGACCGTGACCAGGACGCCGAGCTGGAGCGGCTGCTCGCTCTCGGAGCCGAGCCCGCCGACGTCGGTCAGACCGGTACCGAGAGCTGGCACGTCCTGGCCGACCCGGAAGGCAACGAATTCTGCCTCCTGCGCACACGGATCCAGCCCCTCTGACCCCGTGAGTCCTGGCGGGTGCGTGCCGTAGGTGTCCCGGCGCCGGCCGCTACTGCCTCGGACCGTCGGGGGAGGGGAGCGGTTCAGGGCGCGGTGAACAGTGTGGGGAAGCGGGGGCCGAGCCAGGGCCGGCGGCCCCAGGCGAGGACCTGTCCCCGGGCGATGGCACGCCACGGACTGAGCCGGCCGAGCGCGATGAGCAGGAAGGCGACGGGGTCGAGCAGAATGGTGCAGTCCACACGCTGCGGCGACGGGTTCCGCGTCACCCGTACGGCACCATCGGCCAGCGACACGCCGAACGCCTCACCTCCACGCAACCGGATCCGGTAGCGGGCCTCGAACCCGGCCGTGGCCTCGGGGTCGGCGACACGCGGCATCACCGAGAGCATGAACGGCATGCACAGGCTCACCCGCGCCGGGTCGACCATGTGCGGGCGCCCCACGGCGCGAGCCAGGTCGTACCCGTGGCCGAGCATGTGCGTGAGCAGGTACGACGCGAGAACGGACCGGCTCATCAGGCCCAAGGGCGTGGCCGGTGCCTCGCCGTCGGCCACGGAGCACGACAAGGCGTCCAGGAACCTCTCGCACTGGTCCGTGATCATCCGCGCGAGCGGTTCCGCCCGGCGCTCCGGGAAGACGGCCAGGGACTCGGCGTTGGCGGCGGCGAGACTCTGAGGCGTTCCGTCACCGTAGGGGCGCTCCCGCCCGGCCGCCAGATCGGCCATCAGCTCGTTGGCCACGGCCAGGTGCGCGGCGACCTCACCGACGGTCCACTCCGATCCCGGCACGGCAAGCGCCGTATCGCCCGCGCTCCGCACCAGCGCTGCTATCTCTCCGGCAGTGCCCCGGATCGCCTGCCCCAGCCCCTCGGGCAAGGTCCACGACCCGTCCTGCCGTTCCGTCCTCTGCACGTAGCTCGCTCCACTCCACATCCGCCGGCACGCCCGACGTGCCGGCGGAAGTGGAACCCAACCAGACCCGACGGCGCACGACAAGTCCCCGCACGCCCCCGTCGTCCGGCGGACCGGCCGCCGACCGGGACGACCGCGGTCAATGGTTTGCCGTCGGCCGGGCCGGGCGGACAGGAAGCTCGCATGCTCAGGAGCGACAAGGTCGGGCTCAGGGCCCGGCACGAGGAGGACATCCCGGTCCTGCGGGCCGAGCTCTACGACGACGTGGTGAACGCCTCGCGGGCCGAAGGCGGGCCGTGGCGGCCGATCACGCCCGGCTCGAAGGACCCGCGGCTCGTGGTGGACGACACGCAACAGGGAAGCGTGCCGTTCTCCGTGGTGGAGCTGGAGGGCGGCACACTGGTCGGCACCGCCACGCTGTGGGGCATCGACAACCACAACCGGTCCGCTCACATCGGTCTGGGACTGCTGCCGTCCTCCCGCGGCAAGGGCTACGGCAGAGACGTGGTCGCGGTGCTGTGCCACTACGGATTCATCGTGCGCGGGCTGCACCGGCTGCAGGTCGAGACGCTGTCGGACAACACCGCGATGCTGCGCTCCGCCGAGCGCAACGGCTTCGTCCGCGAGGGCGTGCTGCGCTCCTCGGCCTGGGTGATGGGCGAGTTCCTGGACGAGGTGCTGCTCGGACTCCTCGCCCAGGACTGGAAGCCGAACCCCGAGGGCCGGGCCGCGCTCTGACGATCAGGGGTGCGGGTCGCGGGCGTGACTGACGGCGCGCACCGAAGGCTCGTCGAGGCGGTCCGGTACAGGGGTGAGCCGGATCGAGTGTCAGAGCATCAGCAGAAGGCGTGTGTTCGGGACGAGCTTGCGGTTCACGCTGGTGCTCTGCACGAAGATCGTGTAGTCGTCGTTGTGGTCCGGCTTGACGCGTATCTCCACGTCAGGCAGGCCGAGCAGGGCGCGGGCCTCGGGCCCGGTGTAGACCCGGTCCGTCTTCTTCTCCAGCACCGCGATCTGCTTCCGCGCCTGGATCTTCTCCGACTTGCTCAGCTGGTAGAAGGCGCCACCGGTACGGTAGTCGTGCCCGCACTCGATGACCCACTCCCGGATGCCCGCGTGGCGGGCCACCGGGATCAGCTGGTACTCCGACGGCTCGACCGGCGTGAGGCCGGCCGCCTTGATCGTCTTCTTGTTGACCGTCTGGGCGCCCGTGGAGAACACCGACCGCGATCCCCGGATGCCCTGCGAGCGGCCCACCATGAAGTTCTCGGTGGCCTGCCTGATGACCTGCCCGGCCTCCTCGAGGCCCTGGGTGCTCGTCGCGTCCCAGATGGCTATGTTGTCCTTCGGGAAACCGCACTGCATGGCCTCTCGCTTGCCCATCTGGTCGGGCACGAGGACGGCCAGCGTCCAGTTGTCCTGCTGTGTCCGCATCATCTCGGCCACGGCCTGGACCAGTTCACGCGGATCCCTGGAGGCGGCGTCGGCGTCCGGACAGCGATGACTCGCGTTCTCCTGCCCGTCGGTGAGGACGAACGTCAGGAAGCTGTGGTCGCCGTACAGTTGCGCCGTCTGGGCCAGCTCCCGCTGTGACTTCAGCGCGGCCGCCAGCAGCGCCGTCATCCCGCCGACCCGGTACAGCTGCTTGAGCGACGGCATCCGCAGCACGTCCTTGTCGTAGATGACGCACTCCACCTTGTCCGCGAAGACGTACACCGTGACGCGCGTTTCCTGGTCCAGCTCCCTGGACCGGCGGGCGAGGTACGCGATCTGCTGATCGGCGACTTCGACGACCTTGCGGCTCAGGTGCGACATGGACGAACTGGCATCCAGTACAAGGGCCACGTGGTTGATGTAGTTCTGGTTGCCGGACATGGCAGCTCCCCCTCTTTCCGACTCGATGCACCTACCGTCTCACCCGCCACTGACAATCGGACTCGGCTCTCATACCGGACGAACCGCAGCCGGGGCGCGGCGCCGGCCACACAACTCCGGTGCGCGCGGGCGCCACTTGCCTGTCACTGACGTGTTTGCCGAGGCCGCTCTTGGCAGGTGAACGAGTTGCTGGGAAGGTTCGGCACGCGGCCCGGCAGGCACAGCCGGGCCGTCACCGGAGACCGCGCCGCCGAGGTGTTCCGGCTCAGCTCCCGCCCGGCCCCCGGCCGGCGGGGAGGGAGCAGGCCGGCGTGCTGCCGGGCAGTCGATGACGGTTGTGGGCGATGGCGCGGTAGACGCCGTGGGCGAGCCATCGTGCCGGCGCCAGCCGCAGTACCGCCCCCACGACGGGCCAGCCGCCGCGTGCGCTGGACAGCAGTTTGGCGACCGCCTGCGCGCCGCCGTACACCGTTCCGTCCGGGGTGACCCACAGGGCCTCGTACTCGGCCCGCTCCTGGGCCACGCCCAGCGCCTCCAGGTCGGCCCACTGGCGGGCCGTGATGTCGCAGCGCGGGCCGATCCATCTCCGTGCGAGGGTCACGGAGGCCGTGCAGAAGCCGCAGTCACCGTCGTAGACCAGTACAGGTCGCGTTCGCATGACCTCCATGATGCGCGCTTTCGGCCCCGTCCGACGGACGGGCGGCTCAGGCGGCCAGCGACTGGGTCGTCCTCGTCCCCGCACGGCGGTCCGCCCGCCACCGTTCCAGAAGAGCGTCGGCGGCGGTGAGGGCCTCGTCCACCGACCGGGTGCCGGTGAGGAGGCAGAGCATGCCGGAAGTGTCTTCCAGCTCTCGGCTCGAGTGGCCGGTGGGCTGCAGGTCATGGCGGAAGCGCGCGTCGGCGAAGCGAGCCAGCACCGCTCGCAGTTCCTTCTCCGCAGGCAACAGCACAGCGACCACCTCTCTCGACGGACGGGCCGTCGCCCGGGGCCCGTGACATCCGTACGCGCGCACCCGACGGGCGGCGCCACGACGGGAAGGAAGCCGATCCTTCCCCGGGGACTCGTGTGCCCCCGAAGGATCACCGTATGCACCACTCCTGGCACACCCTGTCGATGACGCGCCCCCGACCGGGCCGAGCGGTCCCGTGCCATGAGCCGCCCGGTGCCGCAAGGGCGTTGTGCCACGAGTTTTGGAACACGCTTTACGCGATACACGCAACTGCGGCCCGCGTCCTCACTGTCTGACAGGGCGTTGGGCCTGACAGGGCCGAATGACGAGAGAGTGGGGCAGGTCGTGGGACGGGGCAAGAGCGGCATAGGGATCGCGGTCGTCGCGGGCGCGATGCTGGTGGGCGTGAGCGCCTGTGGCGGAACCGGCGGTGACAAGGCCGGCGGGGACGACGCGAAGGCGCCCGGCAAGCACGGTGCGAGCGCCTCTCCGTCACCGGCGAAGCCCAAGGGGCCCCCGATGCTGCTGGAGACGATCACTCCGCAGACGGGGGCCACGGTCGGCGTGGCCATGCCGATCTCGGTGGTCTTCACGAACCCGGTCGCGGAGAAGGCTCGGGCCGCGGTGGAGAAGCACATGAAGGTGAGTGCCTCGCAGCCGGTGGCCGGCGCCTGGCACTGGTTCGGCGACAAGCGCGCCGACTGGCGGCCGAAGACGTACTGGCCGTCCGGCACGAAGGTGAAGATCGACGCCGACATGCAGGGCGTCAGCAACGGCAACGGCCGCTACGGCGTACACGGCTACACGCACACGTTCACGGTCGGCGACGACGTACGCGCGGATGTGTCGGTGACCGGTCACACCATGAAGGTGACCAGGAACGGCAAGCCGGTACGCACTCTCTCGATCAACGCGGGCAGCGCTCAGTATCCGACGTGGAACGGCACCATGGCCGTCATCGACAAGCAGGAGAAGGTCCACATGACCTCCTGCAGCGTCGGCATCAGCTGCGACAAGGGCAGCGCCAACTACTACGACCTGACGCTGCCGTGGGACGTCCACCTCACCCAGTCGGGCACGTACGTGCACTACTCGACCGGCGACCCCAATCCGGGCAGCGGCAGCGCGCGCGGCTCGCACGGCTGTGTCCACCTGTCGATGTCGGACGCCAAGTGGTTCTACGGCCAGGTCAAGCAGGGCGACCCGGTCACCATCACCGGCTCGGCCCGTGCCAAGGCCCCGGCCGACAACGGGTACGCCGCCTTCAACCTGGGATGGGACCAGTGGCTCGCGGCCAGCGCCTCCGGCGAGGGGACGACAGCGACCCTGTGACGCGCCGCGGGCGAAGGTGACTTCCCGCCCACGGCCGCGACACGCCATCCCCTCGAGGGGCGACACAAAAAGCGATCGGCTCCCTCCCGTCATGGGAGGGAGCCGATCCGCTGTGTCCGGCTGTGCGGTGTCACGCGTGCCGGTGCGAGCGCCGGTTGCCGGTGACGAGGCGGTACAGAACGAGCAGGATGAGGGAGCCGACGATCGCCGCGATCCAGGTGGAGAGGTCGAAGAACCCGTCGATGGAGTCGACTCCGAAGATGACCTTGCCGAGCCAGCCGCCGAGCAGACCGCCGACGATGCCGATGAGCATGGTGACGATGATGCCGCCGGGGTCCTTACCCGGCATCAGGGCCTTGGCGATGGCGCCGGCGAGCAGCCCGATGATGATCCACGCGATGATGCCCATGTACGTCTCCGCTTCGTCTCATAAAGAACTTGTTAGTTCATCGTGTGTTCCGTATGTGCCCGAACAAACGTCCCGGATTGCTGCGGGGCATCACACGGTGCGCGGCCGAGCGAGGTCGGAGCCCGGGTGTGCCGGGGTGTCTCCCGGAGCGGGCGCGGATGTGACACTCTTCAAGGAGAGCCAGCCTGGTCTGGTGGGAGACCCCGCGCCGCCGTGTGGTGATGAGATCCGGTGGCCGGTGGAAGGTGCGGGTGGTCTCGCTCGGCTGTGAGCGGCACATGCCGCGCGCTTGACGGCCTACTTCCCGCAGTGGGAGCCGACCGTGATGGGCTTTGATCCCGAACGGTGGTTCCACCATGCCGTCCTTCGACGTACACGTCAGCAGTCATCACAACCGCGTCATGCTCACCGTGGCGGGCGAACTGGACTTCGATACCTGCCCGCGGATCACGCAGGTCACCGACACGGTGAGCATCCGCGACCGCATCCTCTGCCTGGACCTGGCCGGTGTGTCGTTCATGGACGCCAGCGGCCTGAGTCTGCTGCAAGGCCTGCACCGGCACACCGAAGCGGAAGGCGGAACACTGGAACTGTCCGGCCTGCAGGAGCAGCCGCGGCGCATCCTGGAACTCACCGCCGCCGACGCCCGAGGCCACGTGGTGCCGGGCCCGGCACCACGGTGAAGTCGCCCGCTCCCACCTCGCGTTGTGGCGACGAGGGCGTCCGGTCGTCGTAGCGCGCCGGCCGGTGACCCCGCGGTCGGGCCTGGGCGTGGCGCCGCGGCGCTACTCCGCGGCCGCTTCCAGCTCCCGCCTGAGGTTCCGCAGCGTCACATCGATGTTGCGGGCCTGAAAGGTCGCGAAGGTGCTGCCCGCTGTGACGACCCGGTCGAAGGCGTTGGCCGCGAAGGCGGGCCAGGCGCGCCGGTCGTCGGTCCAGGTCTCCGTGACGCGCGTACCTTCGCTGATCGGCTCGAAGCGGTACTCCCAACTGGCGATCGGCCCGCGCAGACGCGGTTGTCCGAGGCCGATGGCGTGGACTCGGAACGCGAAGCGACGGCCGGGTTCTCGGGGCTCCAGCGGCCCATGTCGGAGGGGCGGCTCACGGCCTGGTAGGCGACCTCGGGCGGGACCCTGACGAGGATGCTCTCGCTTACCGTGAATATGCGGGCCACTGCGGTACCTCTTCCTGCGCGACAGAAGTTACTCCCCGGTAGTGGCATGGTAAGTGCCGGGACGGCACGTGGTGACCCGGGAAGTGACGCCCGGTATCAGTCCTCCGAGTCCTCGTCCTCTCCGGCCGTGTCCCCGATGGCCACCCGCAGATCGTGCATGCCCTGCATCGTGTCGATGAGCGCTTCCTCCGCCCCGCTCAGGGCCCGCCTGGTTCCCTCGACGTCACCGCGGTCGGCGTGCAACTGGGCGCTGAGGGTGTACAGGGCCGTCATCGCGGCCGCGAAGGACGCCTCCTGGCCCGGAGGCGTCTCCTCCGCCTCGGATTCCGAGACCTGGATGGCGGTGCGCTGCAGTCTGTTCGTCAGGATGTTGACGGCGACGCCGGGATCATGGCCCAGATGCTCCGCCCAGCCGAGCATCGTGTCGAGGACGTCCTCGATCTCCCCCTCCTCGGACAGCCGCGTCGCGGCGGTGATCTCCCACTCCGCCTTGGCCAGCAGATGGCCCAGCAGTCGCAGGCGATCGGGTTCCCGCGGCTCATCGCGCCGCGCTTCTGGATCCGCCGTCGGTTCGGCTCCCAGAGCGCTCAACGCCGCACTGATCTGTTCGGCACTCACCGGACGCTCGCTCTTGATGCTCACGCTCTCAGCTTCACCCCTCGAAGGCGTCGTCGCCCGTCCACACACCCGGTGGGAGCACTGCCGGCCCGGCCCGGTGGGATGCGGCCCGCCCCCGATGGCCATGCTCCTGTCTCAGGTGCCGTTCGTGCTGTCGAGCGCGTCGGTGTACTGCTCGTCGGTGACGGGTTCGAGCCAGGTCGTGCCGTCTCCGTCGGCATCGCCGACGACCATCGCGATGTGCGCCATGAGGGTGGTGTCGGTGGCGCCGTGCCAGTGCTCCTCGCCCGCGGGGCACTTGAGGGTGTGGCCGGCGCTGACGCGTACCACGTTGCCGTGGCGGGTGCCGACCAGGCCGACGCCGTCGGTGACGTAGAGGGTCTGGCCGTTGGCGTGGGAGTGCCAGTTGGTGCGGGCGCCGGGAGTGAAGCGGACCAGGGCCGAGGCGAGGCGGGCAGGTGGGGTGGGGGCCTCGATCATGTTCAGGTAGACGTCGCCGGTGAACCGCTCGGCCGGTGCCTTGGCCGTCGGGGTGGAGGTGATGTGCTTCATGTTCGTCGTCCTTGTCGGGTGAGGGTGCTGGGCAGTGCGGAGTCAGGCCGAGGCGGTGCCGCGTTCGTCGGCGATCTTCTTCAGTCTGGTGACAGCGGTCATGGCGTTGGGCCAGCCGGCGTAGAAGGCGAGATGGGTGATGGCCTCGGACAGCTCTTCGACGCTGAGCCCGTTGTCCAGGGCGACGCCGAGGTGGTGGTCGAGCTGCTCGCCGCGGTAGAGCGCGGCCAGTGTGGTCACGGTGACCAGGCTCCGGTCACGAGGGGACAGGCCGGGACGGTCCCAGATGTCGCCGAAGAGGACATCGTCGGTGACCTCGACGAGCTTGGGGGCGATCGTCCTGAGCTCTTCGGGCGCGGACTGCTCGGGCATGGCTCTTCTCCTTGATCCGGGTGGGTGGTACGCGTCCTATCGGGCGGTGTAGCCGCCGTCGACGGGAAGGGCGACGCCGACGACGAAGCTCGCGCCGTCGCTGCACAGCCACAGGACGGCCTGGGCCATCTCGTCGGCGGTGCCGAGCCGGCCCAGGGGCTGGGCGGCCTCGGCCTCGGCGCGGTCGAGTTCTCCCTCGGCGATCATGTCGCGGACCATCGGGGTGTCGATGGTGCCGGGGCAGATGGCGTTGATGCGATGCCGCGTGGGGCGTACTCGAGCGCGGCACTCGTCGTCAGGCCGATCACGCCGTGCTTGGTCGAGTGGTACGAAGCGCGGCCGGGGATGCCGACGAGGCCGCCGAGGGAGGAGCAGTTGACGATGGCGCCGCTGCCCTGAGCGCGCATGTGGCGCAGTTCGTGCTTCATGGCGGCCCAGACACCGCGCAGATTGATGGCGTGGACCTTCTCGAACTGGTCGATGCCCTCGTCGGCGGCGTCGGTGGGCGGGATCTGGATGCCGGCGTTGTTGTAGGCCATGTCGAGGCGGCCGAAGGTGTCCACCGTGGCGTCGACGGCGGCGGCGACCTGGTCCTCGTCGGTGACGTCGCAGACCAGAGCGAGGACCCGGTGGCCTGCGTCGGTCAGGCTCTTCGCCGCCCGGTGCACCGCGGCCTCGTCGATGTCGGCGAGGGCGACGGCAGCGCCGGAGGCGGCGAAGGCGCGGGCGGCGGCCAGGCCCATCCCGGAGCCGGCGCCGGTGACGAAGGCGACCTGTCCGGTGAAGTCGTAGCCGGGGTTCTTGGGATTCATACGGTGAGGAACCACTCCTTGAGGGTGGGTCAGGAGACGGGCTGGATGTGGCCGCGGTCGGCGTCGGCCGGGCGGTCGATGTCGCCCCGGTCGGTCGAGTCACCGGCCCGGTCGGGGTGCGGGCGGACAGTGCTGCCGCCGTCGACGAACAGCGGCGTGCCGCGCCCCAGCACCCGCGTCCCGGGCAGAACAGCTCTGCTCGGACCGGTGGGTTCCCCCTGTCAGGGCTTCAGGAGCGCCTTGATGGCACGGCGCTCGTCCATCGCCCGGTACCCCTCGGCGACCTGGTCCAGCGGCAGGGCGAGGTCGAAGACCTTGCCCGGGTCGATCGCGCCGGTCTGGACGCGGTCGATGAGGTCGGGCAGGTAGCGGCGGACGGGCGCGGGGCCGCCGCGCAGGCCGACGTGGGAGAAGAACAGCTCCTGGCCGTCGACGGCGACGTCGTGGGGGACGCCGACGAAGCCGACGTTGCCGCCGGGCCGGGCGGAGCGCAGAGCCTGCCGCATGGCCTCGCCGGTGCCGACGCACTCCAGCACACTGTCGGCGCCGATCCCGCCGGTCAGCTCCTTGATCCGCTCGACGCCTTCCGCGCCGCGCTCGGCGACGACATCGGTGGCACCGAACTCGCGGGCCAGCCGCTGCCGTTTCTCGTGACGGGACATGGCGATGATGCGCTCCGCGCCCATTTCCTTGGCGGCGATCACCGCGCACAGGCCGACGGCACCGTCACCGACCACCACGGCGGTCGAGCCGGGCTTCACCTCGGCGGCATCCGCGGCCCACCAGCCGGTGCCCATCACGTCGGAGACCGCCAGCAGCCCGGCCCACAGTTCCTCGTCCGGGGTGCCGTCGGTGGCGACCAGGGTGCCCTGGGCGTTGGGGATGCGAACGTGGTCGGCCTGGCAGGTCGACATGAACTCCCGGTGCAGGCAGTTCGACTGGAAACCGTTCCGGCAGTTCGCGCAGGTGTTGTCCGAGGTGGCAAACGAGCCGATCACGAACTGACCCGGCCTGACCGAGGTGACCTCGGAGCCGACCTCCTCGACGAAGCCGACGTACTCGTGGCCCATCGGATGCGGCTCATCGGTCGGCTCCACGCCACGGTAGGGCCACAGGTCCGAGCCGCACACGCAGGTCACGGCGGTGCGGATGATCGCGTCGGTCGGATTGAGGATCTTGGGGTCGTCCAGGGTCTCGAAACGGATGTCGCCGGGGGCGTAGATCATTGCGCCGCGCATGAGAAGGGTTCCTTTGCGTTCCGGGGCGACATACCGAGGGGAAGCGGCCGTCGCCGAGTGCAGAGCCGGTGGCACCCGTCCTGACCGGCTCGCGGTCGGGCGACAAGCACCACGTCTTCCAGGTAACCCGCTCCTGCCGCGGGGAGCGAGGCACGGTCGAGGGGTGTACCGCCAGTACATCCCTTCCGCCGCGGGCGGGACGTACCGTCGAGAGCGTGGACAACCGAGCAGAGGTCCGCGAGTTCCTGACCTCGCGGCGAGCCAAGATCACCCCCGAGCGGGCGGGCCTGCCCTCCGGCAGCCGGCGCCGGGTGCCCGGCCTGCGCAGGAGCGAGGTCGCCGCACTGGCCGACATGAGCGTGGAGTACTACTCCAAACTCGAACGCGGCAACCTCGCCGGCGCCTCCCCGGCCGTCCTCGAAGCCCTCGCCCGCGCCCTGGACCTCGATGACGCGGAACGCGCCCACCTGCTCAACCTCGCCCACGCGGCAGACGGCTCCGACGCCCTCACCCGCCCCCGGCGGCGTACCCACCAGTGGAAGGCACACCGCAGCCTGCAATGGGTCCTGGACGCCATCACCGCCGGCCCGGCCTTCGTCCGCAACGGACGCATGGACCTCCTTGCCACGAACCGGCTCGCCCGCGCGTTCTACGACGACGTCTACGCCACGCCCCACAACCAGGCCAACCTGGCCCGCTTCAACTTCCTCGACCCCGCCTCCCGCCGCTTCTACCCCGACTGGGACCAGGCCGCCGACGTCGCGGTGTCGATCCTGCGCACCGAAGCCGGCCGCAACCCCCACGACAAGGGCCTGCACGACCTCGTCGGCGAGCTCTCCACCCGAAGCGACGACTTCCGCACCCGCTGGGGTGCCCACAACGTCCGCCACCATGGCACCGGCACCAAACGCTTCCGGCACCACGCCGTCGGCGACCTCACACTCGCCTACGAAGGGCTGGAGATGGCAGCCGAACCCGGTCTCACGCTCACCGTCTACACCGCCGAACCCGCCTCTCCCTCCGAAGAGGGACTGCGCCTCCTCGCGTCCTGGGCCGCCACCCGGGATGCCGACGCCACGGAACCCTCCACGACGAACTGAGCGAGTCGCGGCAGGCCGCATACGGCTGCCGACCGGTGGCTGACGAGGCGCGCTGCCAGGAGACTGTCCATGGGAGGTCCGCCTCACGCCCGACGCGCTCGCGAGAGTGCACAGGCTGACCGGCCCGTCTCAGGTTCGTGGCCGGTCGGCCACTGGTTGGCTCGGGGCTACTGCGGAGGTGTGGCATGCCCCGAACCATCTGGTCCGGTGCCATCTCGTTCGGTCTGGTCACCGTGCCGATCAACGTGGTCAGCGCGACGGAGGACCACTCGATCCGGTTCCACCAGTTCCACACGACGGACATGGGGCGGGTCCGCTACCGCAAGATCTGCGAGCTCGAGGACCGGGAGGTCTCCCAGGACGAGATCGGCAAGGGCTACGAGCTGACCAAGACGCAGGTCATCCCCATCACCGAAGAGGATCTGCGCAATCTGCCCCTGCCGACGGCGAAGGCGATCGAGATCGACGCCTTCGTGCCGCTCGCCTCCATCGACCCGATCCGGATCGGCGAGGGCTACTACCTTCAACCGGCCGGCAAGGTCGCGGCCAAGCCGTACAAGCTGCTCGTCCAGGCGCTCGGCCGTTCGTCGAAGGTGGCGGTCGCGAAGTACGCGTGGTCCGGGCGTGAGCGGCTCGGCCTGCTCCGGGTGAAGGGCGACGTCCTGGTACTCCACGCCATGCGCTGGCCCGACGAGATCCGCTCCCCGAAGGAGCTGCTGCCGCCACCGGTGGAGGTGTCGGACGAGGAGATCGAGGGTGCGCTCGCGCTGATGGAGACCATGACCCGTGAGGACCTCGAGGGGGAGGAGTTCCAGGATCGCTACACCGAGGCCATGGCGCAGATCATCGAGGCGAAACGGGAGGAGAAGCCGCTGCCCGAGGCGCCGGAGCCGGAAGCCCCGGCCCAGGTGCTCGATCTGATGGCGGCGCTGAGCGAGTCGGTGCAGAAGGCGAAGGCCTCCCGCGGCGAGGACGCCGGCCCCGCCGAGGTGCACAGGCTGCCGAAGCCGAAGAAGGCACCGGCCGCCAAGAAGCAGTCGGCCGGGAAACAGTCGGCCGAGAAGCAGCCGGCCAAGAAGGCCGCGGCCAAGAAGGCGGCCACGAAGAAGACGGCCTCCCGACGGCCGCGAAGCGCGTAGACGGGTGTTCTCGGCCGGGGGATGTTCCCGGCCCCGCGATCTCAGGGGCGCAGTGCTTTCAGACCCCGCTTCCACGCCGTGTCCAGGTCGGCTTCGGGAGGAAAGCGGCCGTGGATCTCCAGGGTCACCATGCCGTGGGCGAACGCCCAGATGGCTCGGGCCAGGCCGAGGTCGTCGCCGCACGCGCGGAGCAGGGGCAGGGCGGCTCGGCCCTCCAGGCCTGCGGGAAGTTCGGTGCGGGGCAGGGGGTGTTCGGTGGCGAGGCAGTACAGGTGTGGGTGGGCGAGGGCGTAGTCGCGATAGGCGTCGGCGAGCGCCGCCAGGGAGCCGGGAGCACGGGCCTCGGCGGCCTCCAGTGCCTCGGCCGTCTCGGTGAGGAGCTGCGCGATCAGCTCCACCTCGACGGCGTGCTTGTCGGGGAAGTGTTTGTAGAGGGACGGCGCCTTGATGCCGAGGCGGTCGGCGAGGGCGCGCATGGTGAGCAGGGCGGGGCCGGACTCCTCCAGGAGCTCCCGGGCGACCGCCGCGATCTGCCGGGCCCTCGGGGTGAGCCGTCGGATCGTCGGCCCGTCTGCCGTCGTTCGGTCAGCCACGCTGGAAGCCCTCCTCGGTGCGGAGCCCGTAGCCGAAGGCGCGATCGAAGGAGATGTGCGCGATCCAGCCGCAGAGGGCGGCGAAGGCGGGCGGCCAGTCGATCGGCAGGGCCGTGTAGGCGGCCATCAGCGCGAGTGGGATCAGGACGCGGTGCATGGCGTTGTAGTACGGCACCGCGCGCGGGGCCAGCTGCCCCCTGGCCATGCGGGGGGCGTCACCCAGGGCGACCAGGAACGTCAGGTCCGGCACCACCAGGAAGAGCAGGGCGAGGCCGCCGGCGAGCGGGCCGTGGTTCATGCCCTCCACGACAGCGAAGGCCGACCAGAACAGGGCACTTGCCAGCCAGGCGGAGCGGCGCGGAAGGGTGAGTGTGGAGCGCGGCGCGGAAGGGGTGGCCGTCGCGGTCATGGCTGCTGCCTCCTGCGTCGTACGGTGCCGGTGGTCCTTACGGCTAACGCCGTTAGCCGCGATGTGACCGTATGGCTAACGGCGTTAGCCCGCAAGGGGTGCCGCGACGCGGAAGCGGGAATCGCCGGATTCGCGGGCCGGCCCGCGCGGCTGGCTATCGTCGGGATGTGGACAGCGGGACCGGGCGGCCGGACGAAGCGTCGATGCGGGAGTGGCGGGGTGAGTTGACGCCCCGTGCGGCCCGGGCGCTGTGGTGGGGGCCGGCCGCTCTGGTGCTGGCCGTCGTCGGTACATCGGTGCTCGTGGCCGGTGCGGACCACGCCCGCCGCCTGCCTGCCGCGGCGGCCCTCGTCCTCGTGCAGGCCTGCGCCCTGAGATGGCAGGTCCGCGCCCCGGCCCGCGTGCTGGCCGTGAACGCGGCGTCCGGGCTCGCGGTGTGGGCACTGCTGCCGGCGGTGTCCCTGACGGGGGCGCTGCTGGCGGCGCAGGTGACCTTGTGCCTGCTGTCGGCCACCCGGCCGCGGCGGGTGTCGGTGGGGGCGCTGGCGGCGATGTGCGTGCCCGCGCCGCTGGCTTTCGGGGCGGGTGGAGCCACCGGCCTGGCGGTCTATCTGCTGACGGTGGTCCTGGCGTGGATGACGGGGCAGTGGCGCAGGGCGCAGCGGGCTCGGACGCGGGCGGAGACGCGCCGGGCCGTGGTGGAGGAGCGCGCCCGGATCGCACGGGAGGTGCACGATGTGGTGGCACACACCCTGTCGGTGATGGTCGTTCAGGCGGGCGCCGCCGACGACGTGTTCGCCGAACGGCCCGACCAGGCCCGTCAGGCGCTCCAAGCCATCGAGACGAGCGCCCGCTCGGCCCTCGGCGAACTGCGCCTGCTGCTGCGTGCGTTCCGGCCCGAAGCGGGGGAGGACGAGCCCGGAGCGCAGCGGGAACAGCGGCCCTCGCTCGCGCGCCTGGACGAGCTGGCCGGCACCGTGCGTGCCACGGGGATGACCGTGCACGTGCACCGCGAGGGCGCCGTTGACGGGCTGCCGGCCGCGGTGGACCTGGCGGCGTACCGGATCGTCCAGGAGGCCTTGACCAACACGCTGCGCCACGCGGCCGGCGCCGACGAGGTGAGGGTGCGCGTGACGGCCGCGGGAGCGTGTGTGGAGGTCACGGTGGTGGACAACGGCCGTGCGCGGTGGACAGGTTCCGCGTCGGCCGGGGCCGGACGCGGTCTGGTGGGGATGGAGGAGCGGGCGCGGCTCGTGGGCGGTACGTTGCGTACCGGTCCGTCGCCCGGGGGCGGGTTCGAGGTGGCGGCGCGGCTGCCGGTGGGGGAGGTGTCATGACGGTGCGCGTGGTGGTGGCCGACGACCAGGTTCTGGTCCGAACCGGATTCCGCATGATCATCGACGCCCGGGACGACCTCGAGGTGGCCGGTGAGGCGTCCGACGGGCAGGAGGCGGTGCGGCTGACACGGGAACTGTCACCGGACGTCGTGCTCATGGACGTGCGTATGCCCGTCGTGGACGGCATCGAGGCGACCCGGCAGATCGCGGAGTGCGGCAGCCGGGCGCGGGTGCTGGTGCTGACGACCTGGGACGTGGACGCGAACGTGGTCGCCGCTCTGCGGGCGGGGGCGAGCGGCTTCCTGCTGAAGGACATGCGTCCCGCCGAGCTCGTCGACGCGATCCGCCTGACCGCGCGCGGCGACGCGCTGCTGGCGCCGGCCGTACTGAGCCGTGTCCTGGACCGCTACCTGCGCACCACACCCGACCCGGCGCCGCCGCCCTCCCTGCGCGATCTGTCCGGCCGCGAGCGGGAGGTGCTCACCCTGATCGGGCAGGCGCTGTCGAACGCGGAGATCGCCGCTCGGCTGGGCCTGTCGGAGGCGACCGTCAAGAACCATGTCACCGCGGTGCTGCGCAAACTGGGCCTGCGCGACCGCGTCCAGGCCGTCGTCGCCGCCTACGACCACGGTTTGGTGCGACCGCGCCGCCCCTGACCGCCGCTGTCCGTCCCTCTCACGACGCTCGTCTCCTCATGGCGATTCTCCTCCTCCGAGGGTCTCCTCCTCAGGGAGGAGACCGGGCCGCGATCCTCCCGCGGTCCCAGCGCCGGACCGCTCCCATGGCCGATCCGCGGGGGCGCGGCCGGCCGTAGCGTCGAGGTGTGATCGACGACCTGCCCTCCCTGATGTATCTGCTCGCCCACGACGATGCGGCCCAGGCCCCCTACGACCGGCCCCGGACACAGTTGCTGGTCCGTGCCGCCGCCCTGATCGACCTGGCCTCGCGCGGCCGGCTGGGGGAGGAGGGCGGCAGGGTCACCGTGTCCGGGACCGAGCCGACCGGCGACCCCGTCCTGGACGGCGTGCTGCGCGAGGCCGCCGCCGGTGCCCACGGCTGGAGGCACCTCATGCGCAGCGACCGCAAGCGGACCCTGACGGAGGTGGAGAACCGGCTCGCCGGCGCGGGACTCCTCACCGTGAAGGAGCCGCGCACCCCGTTCGGCACCCGACGGCTGACCGTGACGGATCGCGCGGCGCCCGCCGCGCTGCGCGCCCGTGTGTCCGCGACTCTGCACGGGACCGGACCCGTAGGGGAGATCCCCGTCGCCGACGCCGCGCTGCTGGCGCTCGCCGCGGCGGGCGGCGTCCGCGCGGTCGTCTCCCGGCAGGACCACAAGACCTGCCGGGCCCGTATCGACGCCTGCACGGGGCGGCTTGCGGCTCTCGCCCCCGGCCTCGAGAAAGCGGTACGCGCACTGCCGACCACCATGATCGCCGCACAGGGCGGCATGGGCGGGAGCTGACCTGCCCGGAGGGGAGACGATGAGCATGCACCGCGTCCTGACGAGACTGGGCTGCGCCCTGACCGCCGTCCTCGCGACGGCCTGGTCCCCCGCGGCACCACCGACGCAGTCCGCCCGGCCCGCCGCCACCACGACGGAGCGGCCCCAGCCCTCCGCCACGACGGTCCGCACCCACGACGGCCTGGTGCGGGGCGCCGCCCACGACGGTTACCGCACCTTCGAAGGCATCCCCTACGCGGCACCCCCGGTCGGCAGGCTGCGCTGGGCACTGCCGCATCGCGCGGCTCACTGGCCCGGGACAAGGGACGCGACCCGGCCCGCGAGCGCCTGCCCGCAGCAGGCCGGCGAGGTGCCCGGCGGCAGCACCGACGAGGACTGCCTCCACCTGAACGTCACCACGCCCGACGGCGCCGGACCGGCGCGCCCCCGGCCGGTGATCGTGTGGCTGCACGGCGGCGGCTTCACCACCGGAGCGGGCAGCTCCTACGACGCCCACCGCATGGCCACCCGCGGCGACGTCGTGGTCGTCACCGTCGACTACCGCCTCGGGGCGCTCGGTTTCCTCGCGCACGACGGGCTGCCGGGCTCCGGCACCTTCGGCCTGGCCGACCAGCAGGCGGCGCTGCGCTGGGTCCGCGCCGAGATCGGCGCCTTCGGCGGCGACGCGGACAACGTGACACTGGCCGGTGAATCGGCGGGCGGGTACAGCGTCTGCGCCCAGCTCGCATCGCCCGCCGCCGCGGGCCTCTTCGACCGGGCGATCATCGGCAGCGGCCCGTGCACCGGCCGCCCGGACCGGCCCTTCGCGCCCTCCTCCGTCCCCCTGTCCACAGCGCGCGCCACGGGCGCGGACTTCGCGGCCGCGGCCGGCTGCGGCTCCGCCCGCGACGTGATGGCCTGCCTACGGCGCCTCGACGTCTCCCGACTCCTCGCAGCCCAGGACACCGATCAACAACCGGCTCACACAACCCCGTTGCTGCCCAGCGACCCGGCGGCGGCGATCGCCGCCGGCCGCTTCCGCCACGTCCCCGTCCTGATCGGCGACAACCACGACGAGGGCAACGGCTGGGCCGCCGGAATCATCCAGGCCGGCAATCCCGTCACTCCCGGCACCTGGCCGGACGTCCTGGCCGCCTTCTTCCCCGGACCGGGGCAGGCGAAGGCGATCGCCCACGAGTACCCGGTGCACCGCACCGACGGCGGCCCGGTGTTCGGGGCGGTCATCGGCGACGCGGACTTCGCCTGCCCGACCGCGCGCGCCGGGAGCCTCCTGGCCGCCCATGTTCCCGTCTGGAGCTACGAGTTCGCCGACGAGCACGCTCCGCCGCTCACCCCGGGCACGCCGCCGTTCCCGCTCGGCGCACCGCACGCGAGCGAACTGCCCTACCTGTTCGACCTGGGCGGCCGCCCCCGCGACCTGACCCCGGCACAGCACCGGCTGGCCGACACCATGATCGACTACTGGACCCGCTTCGCCCGCACCGCCGACCCGAACGGCCCGTCCTCACCGCCCTGGCCCCGGCAGGCGGTGCTGTCCCTGGCACCGGACCACATCGTCCCGACCCGCACGGTGCGCTCCCGCCACCACTGCGCGTTCTGGAACGACCTCGGGTGACCATGGAGAAGACCGCCGTCGGACGACGACGCCCCGGCGTCCGGAACGGACAGCCGGGGCTCGCGGCGCCCCATCGCGCTCGGCCGGTCCACGTGGCGCCGGTCAGGCGATGTGGACACGGACCGTCCCACGGGTACGGCCACCGGCCCGGTCCCGGGTACTCGGCGAACCGAGTCGCGCGGGCTCGCGCGACCGCAGCCGAAGCGGGCCGAAGCGGGCCGAAGCGGGCCGAAGCGGGCCGAAGCGGGTGAACGGCATGAGCGATGAGTGACGAACAGGCGCACCCCGGCGGCGGGCCTCCTGGGCCCGGGCCCGAGCTGATCACGTTCGGCCACGGCACGGCCGACCGGACCGCGCTGACCGATCTCCTCCAGCGAGCCGGTGTCACTGCCGTGGTGGACGTCAGAACCGCCCCCGGCAGCCGCCGCGATCCGGACATGTCACGGCAGCGCATGGCCGAGTGGCTGCCCGAGGCGCACATCGCCTACCGGTGGGAGCAGCGGCTGGGCGGATGGCGCAGGCCCGCACCCGACTCGCCCGACACCATCTGGCGCAATGACTCGTTCCGTGGCTACGCCGCCCACACCCGCAGCCCCGGCTTCGTCACCGCGATGGACGATCTGCTGCGGCAGGCGGGCGAGTCACGGACCGCGGTGATGTGCAGCGAGGCGGTCTGGTGGCGCTGCCACCGGCGACTGATCGCCGACTTCGCCGTGCTGGCCCGCGGCGCGCACGTCCTCCACCTGATGCACGACGCACGCCTCACCACGCACACCCCCACCCAGGGGGTGCGCCTCCGGGACGACGGTCTCCTCGTCTACGACGACGGCCCGCCGGCGGCCTGAGCGACACCCCCTGACGCGGACGGACCCGCCGGTGCCATCGCCCGGGCGCGGCGGACGCCGACGCCGCCCGAGCTGCGCGGTCTCGTCAGCGACCGCGACCTCGTGGTCCGCGCCCTCGCGGAGGGCGGCGACCAGGAAGAAAGGACAGTCGCGTCCGCCTGCAGTGACGATGTGATCACGGTGGCCCCTGAAGAGGACCTCGATCACGCGGTGGAGCTCATGCGCGAGCACTCCGTCCGCCGCCTCCCGGTCATGGAACAGGGCCACCCCGTCGGCATCGTCTCGCTCGGCGACCTGGCGATCGAAAGCGATGCCGAGTCGGCACTCGGCGACATCAGCGCGGCCAAGCCGAATCAGTAGGCCGCACCGGCGGAAGTCGGCGGGCCGCACCGGCACTGCGGCGGCCCGGCGTGCCCGTGCACGCGCGCTCCCGCGCGCTGCGCGGGCACGCGGTCGCCGGGCGGCGGAACACGGCCGGGCGCCGGACCGCCGCCCCGCGAGCTCCGTGCCCCGCACGAGAGCCGGGCGCGGACGGTGTGGGATCCCGTGGGCGGGGGCACAGGGATGCTGCGGCGTCCCGCGAGGTACGGGACCCGCCCGAGGTGTGGGAGGGCACATGGACGTGCTGGCCCGGCTGGACCGATATCAGCGACGGCATCGGCGGGCGGGCATGCCGCTCGCGGTCGTGTACAAGTTCTTCGACGACCAGGCCACGTACCTCGCCGCGCTGCTGACGTACTACGGCTTCGTCTCCCTGTTCCCGCTGCTGCTGCTCCTCGTCGCGATCCTCAGCGGTGCCCTGCACGGCAATCCGGGGCTGCAGCACTCCGTACTCCACTCCGCGCTCGGTGAGTTTCCCGTGATCGGCGACCAGCTCGGGCAGAACGTGCACTCGTTCCACGGCAGCGGCGCCGCGGTCGCGGTGGGCGTGATCGGCAGCGTCTACGGCGCTTTGGGGGTGGCGCAGGCGGTCCAGCACGCCCTGAACAAGATCTTCGCCGTGCCGAGACACGCACGCCCCGACCCCCTGCGCTCACGGGTGAAGGGCCTGGGCTTTCTGCTGCTGCTCGCGGCCGGCCTCGGCCTGACGACGGCGCTGTCCGCCGCGGAATCCGCCGCGGGCATCTTCGGAGCGAGCCTGGCAGTCGGTGTCCGGGTCGTCGTCGGCGTCGCGGGTATCGCGGTCAACGCGGCGCTTCTGCTGCTGAGCTACCGCATCATGACCCGGTGCCGGCCCCCGCTGCGCCTGATGTACGGCCCCGCACTGGGAGCCGCGTGCGCCTGGCAGGTGCTTCAGTGGGGCGGTTCCTACTACGTCGGCCACGTGCTTCGGGGCGCCACGGCGACCTACGGGATGTTCGGCATCGTGCTCGGTCTGCTCGCCTGGGTCTATCTCGCCGCCGTGGTCTACCTGGCCACGGCCGAGATCATCGCCGTGCGCTTCATGCGGCTGTGGCCGCGCAGCCTGGCCACGCCCTTCACCGACCACGTCCACCTCGCCAAGGGCGACCTGCGCGCCTATCGCTCCTACGCGACCGCCGAGTCCTTCAAGGGCTTCGAGAAGGTCTCCGTCACCTTCGGCAAGCCCCCGCCGCCTGCCGTCGGCGACAAGGGGCACCCTTGACCCCCACACGCGGTACGGCCGCCCCGGAGCGCGAGTCGCGGCGCTCCGCGGGCGGCCGCGGGCCCGGCCGGCCGCGCCGTCCTACCGGCAGGTGGCCGTCCTACTGGTAGGTGACAGTGACGGGGCGGTGCACGCCGCGCCGCGGGAGCGTGATGGTCAGCTTCCCGGTCCCCGCGTCCCAGCGGTACGCGTCGGGGGAGAGCTTCGCCCCGTCGGCGGCCACCTCGGCGGGTGCCTCGGCCCCCAGGAGCGTCAGTGTCCACCGGCGCTTGCCGACGTGGCCCGGATACGACCCCTTCACCGGGCTGATCGACACGGTGTGGCGCGATCCGGTCTGCCGGTAGCGGATCGTCGTCGTCGCGCTCTTCGGCGCGGTGGCGCCGTCGTCCTCGTAGAGGCTGTACGAGCCCGAGGCGCCGGTGGCGATGGTCAGCGTGACGTCGGTCAGGGCGCTGTGCTCGTTGTGCGTGACGTCGTGCGTGCGCGTGGGCAGGATGCCGCCAGCCTTGACGAACACCGGCATCGAATCCAGATCGGTGGTGACGTCGTGGGTGGTCCCGCCGGAGTACGTCTTTCCGGTGAAGTAGTCGGTCCACCGGCCGGGCGGGAACCACACCGGCGTGGTGGCGGAGTCACCCGGCGTGGTCACCGGGGCGACCAGCATGTCGGAGCCGTAGAAGTACTCGCTGTCCGCGACGGCGTACGCCTGCGGCTCGTCCGGGTACTCGACATAGGTGGGGCGGACGATCGGCACGCCGGTGCGGTGCGCCTCCTCGGCGAGTGAGTAGGTGTAAGGCACCAGATTTTCGCGGAGGTTGAGGAACTTGTCGGCTGACCTGCGTGCTGCCGTCCCGTACTGCCAGGGCAGCCTGTCGCTGTGATTGCTGTGCAGGCGGTCGATCGGCTGGAACGTGCCGAACTGGACCCAGCGTGCGTACAGGTCGTCGGGCAGCTTGTTCGTGGTGCGGAGCCTGCCGCCGTCCGTGTACGTCTCCGAACCCGTCAGTCCCGTCGTGTCGTTGTGGCCGCCGATGTCGTGTGTGATGGCGGCCATCCCGGTCGCGGCGGACTCGCCCGGCGTGTAGCCGACCTCCTGCCTCAGCACGCCCCACGTGGAGGACGTGTCGCCGGTGAAGTGGACGGTCGTGCGCTTGTCCGCCCACGGCCCGGTCGGCAGCGCCTGCTGGCCGCTGTACCCGCCGGCCTGCAGTGAGCCGTAGGCCCGGGACAGGACGAAGCCCCGGTCGCCGGGGTCGGCGGCGGCGTACTGCTGGTTGATCCACGCGTCCGGGGTCACGCCCGGCAGCGAGGACTGCGACGCGTCGCAGCACCAGTCCAGCCACCAGAAGTCGTTGCCCTGCCGATCCATCGTGCGATGCAGGTCCATGTACGCCTTGAGTTGGTCGGGGTCGCCGAAGTCGAAGGTGTAGCAGTTGCCTTGCACGCCGGCGTCCGAGGCACAGCCGCCCTTCGTCAGCCTGCCCTTGGCCGTGGCCTGCGCCTGGGCGAACTGGGGGTCGGAGGCGAGGATGCTGGGATGCACGTTGAGCGTGTTGTGCAGTCCCTGGGCGGCCGACCAGTCGAAGAAGCCCTGGGGATCGGGGAACTTGGCGGGATCCATTTCCCAGCCGCTCCAGGCGTTCACGGCCTTGAAGTCCGTGTCGGTGACCAGGACGTCCAGCGGAACGCCCTCGGACCGGAACGCCGGCAGGATCCTGTCCTTGTAGTCGGCCGCGGTGCGGTCGATGTACTCGGAGTACCAGACGCCGTAGGCCCACTGAGGCAGCAGAGCGGGCGGCCCGGTCACGGCGGCCAGGTCCGCCAGCGCCTGCTTGTAGTCGTGCCCGAAGCCGAAGACATAGCCGTCCTGGTAGGGACCGCCGCCGTGGCCGGGCCGCTGTGTGACCTTGCGCGTCGCGGTGTCGTAGAGGGCCGACGGCGTGTCGTCCAGGAGATACCACCCGTCCTTGTTGAGCAGGCCGGGCGTGGTCACGACGGGAGAACCGCCGTTCACTCCGTCCAGGCCCCGCCGGTACCCGCCGAGCGCGACATGAGGCGGGGGCGCGGCCGTTTCCGGGCGGGCCACGGAGACGGTGTCCGCGTTGACGTGACAACTCGCCGGGTCCGGGCAGCCGAGGGTGACGTCATTCGCGCCCGCCTTGAGGGTCACGGGTACCGAGGCCGTCCGCCAGTCGTCCCAGTCCTTCGTCGCCGGGAACGTCAGGGTGCCGGTGGCGCCGCCCGCGCCGACGGTGGCGGTGCGGTCCTCGTGCCGGCCGTCGCCGCCCGTGCCGTTGGCGTACCGCACCCGCAGGGTGTAGACGCCGTCGGCGGGCACGCCGACCACATGGGCCGACAAGCTCGCCCCCTGGTCGAGTTCGGCGACGAAGCCGGTGCCCGCGTATCCCGCGTGGTCCGTGGCACTGACCGCCGAGCCGCCGATCCGCGCCGCCTCCGCCTCACAGCTCACGCCGAAACGGCAGTCCGGGATCGCGGTTGCCGAGCGCGGCGGGTAGGGGTCGCCCGGCCGTCCGAGTGCCACGCTGTCCAGGTTGATGTCACCGGAGTCCGAGGCGGCCCGGGTCAGAGCGAGGGTGTGGTGGCCCGCGCCGAGTTGAAGGCTCTTGGTGACCAGGCCCCACGTGTCCCAGTCGGCCGTGGTCGGCAGAGTCACCGTCTGCCGCGCGCCGCCGTCCACGGACAGGGTGAGCGTGCGGGGCTCGGTCCGGCCGTCACCACCACGGGAGTTGGCGTACCTCAGGCCCAACTCATAGGACCCGGCAGTGGTGACATCGATGTCAGCGGACACCGAGCTGCCGGTGCCCTCGAAACCCGCCGCGAATCCGGTCCCGGTGTGGCCGCTGTGGTCGGAGGCCACGGAGACGCCGCTGAGCTGAAGGCTCTCGGCTTCGCACAACGCGCCTGGTGTACAGGTCAGGCGGTGCCACGGGGTGGCGGTCACCGGTGTGCCGCCCGCCGTCAGCCGCACGGAGAGGTTCTGCGCGTCGAACGGTCCGGAACCGACCCGGTAGCGCAGGGTCATGGCGCTCGTCCTGATGGTGAGCCAGCCGTCGGACGTGGTGCTGGTGTAGGCCGCCGGTGTGAACGCGCTGCGGCCGATCGCGTTGAACGTCGCCTCGTCGGTGAACTTCCGGTCTCCCGCGTACTCGGTGCGGATCAGGGTCGGTGAGAGAATCTCGAAGCGGGCGTCCCCCGACGAGACGGTCGGGATGTGAGCACGTGGCGTGGCTCCTGCCGCCGCCGCGCTGGTGTGGGTCAGCGCCATCGTGGCGGTCGTGGCGAGGGCGACGACGCCCCCCGCCAGCCGCTGCGTCGATCTCGGCCGGCGCCTTGTCCATGGGGCTGGCATACGCAACTCCGTTCTCGTGTCGGCCGGGCGGCTCATCCGTCCCGCGCACGTCGTGGCTCCGACGGCACTTAAGCGGGGTGCGTCTGTTCCCGGAGGGCGAGGTGCGGAAGTACCGGAACAGGCGGCCTCTTCAGAACGAGCCGCCTGCTCTTTCAACGATGGAAATCACGCACCCAGCATGAGAGCACGCCGCCTGATGAGGTGTCCATAAGGGGGCGGGAGGCAGAAATGGCAACCGAGTTCGTCCTTCTGCCACCGATCCGGGCATCGCACATCCCGTGGACGGCGTCGGCACGTCGGGCCCTGCTCGGTGACGTCGAACGAGACACCGAGCAGCAGGCCCCGGGGCAAGAAAGCGGCAGGGGCGATCCCGGAGCGCTGAAAGGCGTCCGGCGGGGTACACGGGCCGGCATGGCATCCACGACTGATCTCATGTCCCTGCGGGCCGTGCGACAACTGCGCCGGATCCGCGCCTTCTACGCGGTGGGCGCCCTGCTGTGGGCCGCGTCGACCGCCTGGACGGGCTGGCAGTCGCCCGGGAGCCGGCAGATGTGGGTCTCCGCCCTCCTCCTCGTCATCTTCGCCGGCCTCTTGGCGGCGGCCAGCCTGTGGCTGCAGCGCCTCCAGACCACGAGCCCGGCCGGCCCCACGCGGCACGCCACTTCACGGAGGACGAGTGGACCGCGCCACGCG
The DNA here is from genome assembly GCF_040631045.1 of Streptomyces sp. NPDC005706. Lineage (NCBI taxonomy): Bacteria > Bacillati > Actinomycetota > Actinomycetes > Kitasatosporales > Streptomycetaceae > Streptomyces > Streptomyces sp. NPDC005706. Next base: position 126,174 of record NZ_JBEXYS010000012.1, read on the forward strand.
CACGCCTGACTCGCCCTGAGCCGGATGGCTCGACACACCGGAACGGCCGGCGTCGCCCCCTGGTGCACCAACGGCACCCTTTCACCCGGCAAGCTGTGCCCGCTCCGGTCGGGTGCGGCTGCCCTTCCCGCATCCGCGGACGTCGTCGCGGAGCGGGTGCGGGTGGGTGCATAGGATCGCCGGCATGGCACTGCGACCCGTTCAGGTGAACATGAAGGCCCGCGACGGCTTGGCGGTCGGCCGGTTCTGGGCGGAGGCGCTCGGCTGGAGTGCCTACAGCCCCGGTGTGACGACGTACGTCGGACCCGGCGGCGGCCTCGTCTGGCCGGATCCCGTCGCCGTCTGCATCGATCTCGTTCCCGTCCCGGAACCCAAGACGATGACCAAGAACCGTATGCACCTCGATCTCGCCACCACCTCCACCGCACATCGGGCGGAGCTGGTCGCGCGTCTTGAGGCTCTCGGTGCGACGCCCGCCCACGTGGGCCAGAGCGATGTGCCGTGGACGGTCCTCGCCGACCCCGAGGGCAACGAGTTCTGCGTATTGGAGCCCCGCGAGATCTACCGGGACACCGGGCCGATCGCCGCGGTGGTGGTCGACTGCGCGGATCCACGGGCCATGGCCCGCTTCTGGGGCGAGGCGATGGACTGGACCTTGCACGAGGTGACCGACGACAACGCGGTGTTGCGATCCGCCAGGGGCAGCGGCCCGTATCTCGAGTTCATCCGCACGCCCGGCGCGAAGACCGTGCCGGACCGCGTCCATCTCGACCTGCTGCCGTACCCCGGCGACGACAGAGCGGCGGAGGTCGCCCGGCTGCGTGCCCTCGGTGCCACCGACCTCGACGTCGGCCAGGGCGACGTACCGTGGACGTGCCTGGCCGACCCGGAAGGCCACGAGTTCTGCGTCCTGGCCCTGTCCTGACCGCCCTGACGGGGAGACGCGCCGACACCCCGGGGCGGCTCCCGCGCCCCCAGGCCCGCATCGGGCCGCTGCGATAAAATGTGGCGAAAGTGTATGCGTTCACGGTCTGCGTCAGCCGGCTTCTCGCCGCTCAGCCACCCGACCGGTACGGCACGGCGGCTCACGCCTGCCCGGTCGGCGTGAGACCGACGCCGGCAGGCGTCACGGGACAGTCGTCCTCCCGTGGGCACGTTCTCCTGTAGGTCGGTTCTCATGGACCTCAACACCATCACCGAAGTAGTCCGGCGACCGTCCGAGCGGCCGGGCCTGGACTGGCATGAGGGCGACGCCTGGCTCGCGGGCGGAACATGGCTCTATTCCGTGGACCAGCCGGACCTGCGACGGCTGGTCGACCTGACGGCGTTGCCCTGGGAACCTCTTGTCCGCACGGACGAGGGTCTGGAGATCGGCGCCACATGCACCGTCCGCGACCTGTACGCCTTTCCGTTGCCGGCGGTCTGGACCGCCGGAATCCTCTTCCGGAAGAGCTGTGAGGCGTTCCTGTCCTCGTTCAAGGTCTGGAACACGGCGACCGTCGGCGGAAACATCTGCATGTCCCTGCCCGCCGGACCGATGATCACGCTGACGGTCGCGCTGGAGGCGCGGTACGAGCTGTGGGCGCCCGACGGTTCCGTGCGTTTCGTCGACGCCCTCGATTTCGTCACGGGCGACCACCGCAACATTCTCGCCCCCGGGGAGATCCTCAGGCGAGTCACCGTCCCGGAGCACGCGTTGCGCAGACGCACCGCGCATCGTCGCTTCACGCTGACGCGGCTCGGCCGTTCGACGGTGTTCCTCGTCGGCACCCAACGGCTGGGAGGGAGCGACCTGTTGCTCACCATCACCGCCGGCACCACCCGGCCGGTCCGCATCGCCTTCGATTCCCTGCCCGATGCCCGAACCGTGCGGCAGAGCGTCGACGCCGTGCCCGCCGATCTCTGGTACGCCGATCCCAACGGGACTCCCGACCACCGTCGGCATCTGGCACGGCACTTCGCCGAGGAGATCTGCCGCGAACTCACGGCTGGGGACCTCGCATGAGCTACCTCGTGAACGGCAGGGAGTTCGACCGGGAACCGGCCCCCGGTCAGTGCCTGCGCACCTTCCTGCGTGAACTCGGCCATTTCGGCGTCAAGAAGGGCTGCGACGCCGGCGACTGCGGCGCCTGCACGGTGTGGCTGGACGGCGCGCCGGTGCACAGTTGCATCACCCCCGCCTTCCGCGCGGACGGGCGCGAAGTGACCACGATCGAAGGCCTCGGACGGCCGGGCGCCCCGCACCCCATGCAGCGGCAGTTCGAGGACGCACCGGGATTCCAGTGCGGATTCTGCACCGCCGGGATGATCATGACGTCGGCGACCTTCACCGAGGAGCAGAAGGCCGACCTGCCAAGGGCGTTGAAGGGCAACCTCTGCCGCTGCACCGGATACCGCGCGATCGAGGACGCCGTGAAGGGCGTCGCCGCGGTGGAGACGGCGGCCCCCGGCAAGGCGGTCGGGACGAGCGTCGGCGCGCCCGCGGGCCACGACGTGGTGACCGGGCACGCCGAGTTCACCATGGACACGCGGATCGACGGCATGCTGCACCTCAAAGTGCTGCACTCACCCCACGCGCACGCCCGGATCCGTTCGATCGACAAGAGCGCGGCCCTCGCGGTCCCCGGCGTGCACCGGGTCTACACCTGGCAGGACGTGCCCCACAGACGCTTCACCACGGCCATCCACACCGACCACCTGGTCGACCCGGACGACACCTACATCCTCGACGACACGATGCGCTTCGCCGGCCAGCGCGTCGCCGCGGTCCTGGCCGAGACGGTCGGCGCGGCCGAGGAGGGCTGCCGGCGGCTCGCGGTCGAGTACGAGGTGCTGCCGGCGGTGTTCGACCCCGAGGCGGCGATGGCCGACGGCGCACCCCAACTGCACGGCTCCGACGATCCGTTCGTTCGCGACCCGGTCCACAACATCCTGCTCGAACTCCACGCGCACATCGGCGACGTCGACGCGGGATTCGCCGCGGCCGACGTGATCCACGAAGGCACGTACTTCTCGCCGCGGGTGCAGCACGCGCATCTGGAGACCCACGGGTCGATCGCCTGGATGGAGGACGGCCGTCTGAACGTCCGCACCAGTTCGCAGTCACCGTCGATCGCGAAGGTCAAACTGGAGTACCTGTTCGCGCTGCGCCCGGACCAGGTCAGGGTGTTCTGCCAGCGCGTCGGCGGCGGGTTCGGCGGCAAGCAGGAGGTGATCGCGGAGGACCTGGTCGCGCTCGCCACCCTGGACACCGGGCGGCCCACCTGCCTGGAGTACACCCGTGAGGAGGAGTTCACCACGGCCTCGCCGCGGCATCCGATGACCCTCACGGTCAAGCTCGGCGCCAAGGCCGACGGCACGCTCACCGCCTTCCAGGTGCGCAACGTGTCGAACACGGGTGCCTACGGCAACCACGGAGGCGAAACGGCGTACGCGGGCGGAGCCGCCGTCATGATCTACCGCTGCCCCAACAAGAGGTACGACGCGTACTCCGTCTACACCAACACCGTGCCGAGCGGGGCGCTGCGCGGCTACGGGATGACGCAGCCGGCGTTCGCCGTGGAGTCGGCGATGGACGAACTGGCCCGCGCCGTCCACCTCGATCCGCTGGAACTGCGCCGGCGCAACATCGTGCGGCCGGGCGAGCCCCTGGTCGCCATGGACGACGGGCCCGACGACGTGATCTTCACCGAGGACGGACTCGCCAAGTGCGTCGACCTGGTGGGCGAAGCCCTCGCCCGTAGCGCCGACCGGCCGCCTCCCGGCCCCGAGTGGTTCGTCGGAACCGGCGTGGCGAGTTCGCTGCACGAGACCGCGCCCCCGACGGACCACCTCTCCGAGGCCTGGGTCACGCTGGGCGACGATCTCATCTACGAACTGGCCGTCGGAACCGTCGAGTTCGGGGAGGGCACCACCACCGCCCACGTCCAGATCGCGGCCAACCAGCTGGGCACGACGCCGTCGCGCGTCCGGCTGGTGCAGTCCGACACCGACCGCACCGGATTCGACACCGGTGCCTTCGCGAGCGCGGGCCTCTTCGTGGCGGGCAACGCGGTCCTCCGGACGGCCAACGCCGTGCGCGACCGCATCCTGGAATTCGCCGCGGCACACACGGGTGTCCATGTCGTGATGTGCACGATGGACGACGACGGTGTCCTCTGCGGCGACCGGCGGATGTCGCTGGCCGAACTCGTCGCGCTGGCCCGGGCGCGTGGCATCCGGTTCACCGCGGCACGCAAGGCATACGGCTCGCCCCGGAGCGTCACCTCCAACACGCAGGCATTCCAGGTCGCGGTGCACCGCGTGACGGGTGAGATACGCATCCTGTACAGCGTGCACGCGGCGGACGCCGGGGTGATCATCAACCCGGCGCAGGTCCGGGGACAGATCGAGGGCGGTGTCGCACAAGGCATCGGCTTCGCGCTGACCGAGAACCATCACGTCGACGACAACGTCGTCATGGTCAACCCCAACCTCCGGAACTACCGCATCCCCACCTACGCCGACATCCCCCGCACCGAAATCCTCCTGGTGGGCACGGCCGACTCGGTGGGCCCCATGCGGGCGAAGGGCATGGCGGAGTGCTGCGTCAACCCGGTGGCCCCCGCGCTCGCGAACGCGGTGCACGACGCCACGGGCGTCCGCTACCGCGCGTTGCCGCTGACTCCGGAACGCGTTTACGGCCGGCTCCCCGCGGAGCAGTCGGTGTCGGCAGGTTGAGCCGCCATGGGCACCGAAAGGAACGTGGCCGCCGCGGCGACGGCGATCATCGGCCAGAAGATCCTGCCAGGGGTGGAAGACGAGTACGAGTCCTGGCAGGAGAACCTCAACGCCGCGGCCGCCTACTACCCCGGCTTCCTCGGCGCCGAGATCTCCCCGCCGACAGCGCTGCAACCGGACCGGGTCGTCGTGTACCGCTTCGACTCGGTGGCCCACTTGCAGGCCTGGATCAACAGCGCGACCAGGCAGACGTATCTCGACGTCGGCGCCAAGTACTTCGACGGCCCGGCGACCCAGCAGGTGGTCAGCAGCGGCACCCAGTCACTGGATCCGCTGGTCACCGTGGTGGTCACCCACCGCGTCCACCCGAACCAGGTCGAGGACTTCCTCGAATGGCAGCACCACATGGTCCAGGAGGAAGCCAAGTTCGAGGGGTTTCGCGGGACCGAACTCTTCCGGCCCATCGAGGGCCTCCAGGAGGAGTGGACCACGCTGTACCGCTACGACACCGCCGAACACCTCGACGCCTGGCTGACGTCGCCGCAGCGGCGGGAGATCCTGGCCGAGGGCGAGAAGTTCAAGGACTTCAGACTCCGCACGATCGACAACTCGTTCGGCAGCTGGTTCGCCTTCGAGGGCAACGGCAAGGAGGCACCACCGCCGCCCTCCGAGACCAGGACCTCCCTCGCCGTCTGGGTCGGCCTGTACCCGACCGTCGTGCTCCTGACGCTCGCGCTGTTCCCGCTCCACCTGCCGCTCTGGATCGGCCTGCTCGTGGGCAACCTGCTGTCGAGCTTCGCCATGAGCTTCCTGACCATGCCCTACTACGTGAACCCCCTGCTCGGCCGCTGGCTGCGGCCCTCACCGGACGAACCCGCGGCGAAGGCCAACCTGCGAGGCCTCGGCATCGTCGCGGTCGCGATGGCCTTCTGGGCCGCCGTCTTCTACCTGGTCACGGTCCGCTTCTGGACGCTGCCGTGACCCGGCGGCCACCCGGCCGCCCAGGGTCGGCCAGGGCTGCGTCCCGAGGCGGAAGGGCTTCGGCGCTCACTTCCTCTCCGTCACGCGCGCGGGCGGCGTCCGCCCGGTGACCGCCTTGTGTGATGGCGTCCGGGCGACGCCCGCCGTTGACCCGGTTCCCAGCCAGGTGAGGAACGCGAGAACGAACAGGCCCTCGACGATCAGGGACAGCGGGCCGTACGGCGGCTCCCAGCCGGGCTCGTAATAGCCGTAGGGCAGGCCGACGGTGCGCGACAGACAAAATCCGATGATCATGCCGAGGCTGACGGCCGCTCCTGTCAGCCATGCGGCCATGGGGCGCTTCCCGACCACGAGCGCGGCCGCCACGACGAGCATGACGGCACTGCCGACGGCGAACAGCAGCCCGATGTAGAACTTCTCCTCAAGGTGATCCGGGACGAGAAGAACGTGCAGCACGGCGTTGCCGACCGCACAGCACGCTCCCAGTCCTCTCAGAGCGAAGTCGGTGGTGGAGACGGAGTTCATGGCGACTCCAGACGGACACCGGCGGCCATGAGTCGAAGCACGGCTTCGGCCTCCGCGGACAGCTGGCCGAGGATGCTTGACTGATCGCGCGGACCGGTCCCGAAGCATTCGTACACGCGGGATGGGAAAAGCCGCTCAGCACACGCACAGGGGTGGGTACGGTGCACTCCGGCCGTAAGCCCTCCGGTCGGGCTCGGATCGGAGTCACTCCCGGGGAGGGATTGCCTCCGGTGAAGTAGGTACGGGACCGGCGCTCGAGGGGATTGCCTCCGCCCTTACTCGATCCGCGCGCCGGCGCCCGCCGTGGTGCGGGCGGACGTCCGGCTACGCCACGGGATCGCCGGCAGGGGGTGCGGCCCACTCGACGAGCTGGATGACGATGCCGTTGGGGTCGGTCACTTGGAACAGCCGCTCACCCCAGGGCTCTTCGCGCAGCGGCATGGTGATGGGTACGCCGGCGTTTCGCAGGCGCCGTTCCTGGGCCTCGATGCCGGTGACGGTGAGGGCGAGGATCAGGCCAGTGGCGTGGCGGTCGCGCTGTTCGGCCGGCAGCACTTCGATGCCCTGGCGGAGCAACACGATGTCGGCGGCCGCGTCGTCGCGGGTCAAGGACGCGAAACCGTCGGCGGCCATCGCCTGCTGGTAACCGAGATGGGTGCACAGGAAGTCACGGGAGGCGTCCACGTCGGCCACGGTGAGGGACACGGTGAAGGCGGTGACGTTCAAGGGGGCTCCTTCGAAGCTCTCTGTCGTGGTGTCGCCCGGGCCGGTCAGTCGCCTGCCTCACGGACCGAATGGCGTTCCTGCTTTCCGCGCGCGGGCCGCGGGACGCTGCGCAGCCGCTCCTCCAGCACATCCAGTAGACCGGACAGGTCGGGAGCGATGGCGAGGTCGTCGAGGGTGGACGCGGGGAGGAAACCGGAGTCGGCGATGCCGCGCAGGGCGCCGAGGAGCGGCGTCCAGAAACCTCCCGCGTCGAGGAAACCGACCGGCTTGGTGTGGAAGCCGAGCTGGCGCCACGACCACACCTCGAATATCTCCTCCAGGGTGCCGAGCCCGCCGGGCAGGGCGACGAAGGCGTCGGCATGCTCGGCCATGATCGCCTTGCGCTCGTGCATCGAGTCGCACAGGAGGAGCTCCGTCACCTTCTCGTGCGCCCACTCCCGCTCGGCCATGCTGCGCGGCATGACGCCGATGACCTCGCCACCCGCCTGCAGCACGCTGTCCGCCACCACGCCCATCAGCCCGCGCCGGCCACCGCCGTAGACGAGACCGATCCCGCGCCGGGCCAGCTCCGTGCCGACGCCGGCGGCCAGTTCGGCGTGTGCCGGGTCGTGTCCGTCGGAGGAGGCGAGGAAGACGGCGAGGCGGCGCATGAAGTACTCCGGGACGGTTGCGGCGGAGCCTCCGGTCTACCACAGGCACACCGGCGCTGACCAAGGGTTTTCCTGCGCGGGGATGCCGTCCCCGTTCCCAGGAGCGGGCACTGACCGTTCCACCCGGCGGGCCCCCGCCTTTCGAGCGTGGGCGGGCGCGCCTGCGCCGGTCCGGAGGTCAGGGGGTGGGCCCGGCGGCGCCGGGTGCGGACGGGGTCGTACCGCCGGGAGAGGGCGCGAACCGGGTGAAGTACTCCAGTGCCGCGATGTCGTCGACGGCCTCGCGGCCGGCGACCTGGTCGATACCGGCGCCCTGGAGCAATCGTTTGACGGGGACTTCCAGCTTCTTGCCGGTGGGGTGTGCGGCAGGGCGGGCACCTCGACGATCGTGTCGGGGACGTGCCGTGGTTAAGCGTGGGTGCGGATCGCCGCCGCCAGGGCACCGCGCAGGTCGTCGGTGAGTTCGTGACCGGGTTCCAGGACGACGAACAGGGGCATCCAGTACCGCCCGTCGGGGAGTTCGGCGCCGATGACCAGGCTCTCGCGGATGCCGGGCAGTTCGTCCACGACGGCGTAGGTGTCGGCGCTGCCCAGCCGTCTCCGTGCCGGTTGAGGGTGGAGTCGGAGCGGCCGGAGACGATGACGCTGCCGTGCGCGGTGCGGGTCATCCAGTCGCCGTGCCACACGGGGGTGGTGGGGGCGCTGCCGGCGAAGCCGCTGACGATGTCGGTGCCGCCGCTGGTGGAGTCGGCCTGGACACGGGGGCCGACATGGTCGTGGACCCAGTGGTAGGACTGTGTCGGCAGCGGCGCACCGGTGGATCCGAGCACGCGCAGCGCGCCGAGGTCGAGGTCGCGTCCGGGTTCGAGACCGGCCTTGGCGGAAGCCTGGAGGTAGCCGGGGCTGACGCCGAGGACCGAGGCGCGGTGCTCGGCGGCCAGGTCCCACAGGCGCCCCGGCCCGGGGTGGGCGGGGCCTCCGTCGTAGAGCACGATCGTCGCGCCGACCAGCAGGCCGGAGACGACCATATTCCACATCATCCAGTTGGTCGTCGTGTACCAGAGGAAGCGGTCGCCGGGTCCCAGGTCGAGGTGCAGGCCGAGCAGTTTGTGATGGTCGAGCAGGACTCCGCCGTGACCGTGCACGATGCCCTTGGGCGTACCGGTGGTGCCGGACGAGAACAGCACCCACAGCGGGGCGTCGAACGGCACCTGTTCGAAGACGGGCTCCGCGGGGGCGGCGAGGGTGTCCTCCCAGCGCACCGCATCGTCGGCCGCGGGGGCGGTCGGCCAACAGTCCGGCCTTGCGGAGTTCCGCGATGAGGATCTCGTGCAGGCGGGGCCGGACGCCGGCCTCGGTCCAGTCCCTCAGACGCCGCCAGCACGCCACTCCACTGCAGCCGATCGTCTCGGTCGGCACGTCCGCCCAGGTCACACCCGTGCCCAGGACGTAGACGATCCCGCGCAGAGCCGCACGACACTGGTCATGCTGACCATCGGCGGAAACGACGGCGGTAACCTCACCAACGCCGTCAAGAACTGCTACGTGATCGGCGTATGCGACAGGAACGGCTACACGGGAAAGATCGACCAAGCGGTCACCGATACCGGAACCGTGATCGACGAGATCGCCAATGCGGCACCGAACGCGCAGATCGTTCTCATGGGCTACCCCCACATCGTCGGCGAAAGTCAGTGCTGGGCGGGCGACTTCGATACGCTGAACTACCTGGCTGACTACATGCGCGACAAGCAGAAGGCCAAGGTCGACGAGCTGAAGAGGAGCGGCACCAAGGTGGCGTTCGTCAATCCCATCCCCGCGTTCAAGGGCCATGGGCTGTGTGACAGCGACGAATGGATCAACGGAATAGTGGCAGGTCCCAATGGGGACGGTGACTTCCACGACGGAGACCCCGCCAACCAGGCTCCCTGCATTCCCAAGCCGGGGCAGAACACCTGCCTCAGCCTCGAATCGTTCCACCCGAAGAACGCCGGAACGACAGGCTACGCACAGGTCATGGGCCAGGCTCTGGCCGACATCGGATACAAGGGCAGCTAGTGCAGTCCCTTCACGGGCGCGGTCGGGTGGTCATGGCACGGCTGGAGCGTGCCATGACCACCGGCTGTCTGACCGTCCTGGTCGTGCTGATCTTCGTGCTCAGCACCGTACTCGGCGCGTTGTGGTACTGGTCATGGCACACCGACAAGGTCAATGCCGAGCACCGGCAGCAGGCTCTGTTGACGCTCGACGACCAGCTCCGCCGAACGAAGAACGAGACCATACATGCCCTCGGTAATGAAACCTCAGCTGATCCGGACGCTCTCACAGCTGTAATCCACCAGCACACCGGCGCTCCCGCGATCTCCTACGATGCGTCCCGTCACACGTTCAGGGCCCGCGTGCTCAAACGGGTCGAGTACGAGTCCAGGACACTCTTCGGCATCAGCCAGGGCGTGATCAACAGATGCCTCGCATACACCTACGCCCCGGCGAAAGGCTACGGTTGGACATCGACGATGTCCGTCTTGAAGTACGACACCTGTGGCCCGTCTGCCTCGATCGGCAGCGGCGCCCGGATAGCCGGCCAGCGTGTCGCTGCTTTGGAAGCGTCGGAGCTGAACCGTGCCGGAGTGCGTAGGGCCCTCGCGCCCTACCGGCGGTTCCTCACGGTCAGCGCCGTCACGAGCACCGGCAGCACGGTGAGGGTGTCGGTCGTGGTGTCGGAAGAGACCACCCGGCAGTGCTACCGGATCACGCGTGACGGTTCGCAGGTCTTCTCCATACCCGCACAGACCTGCCAGGGCTAATGCTCCAGCCGTAGATCGTGATCTTGATGGTGAGGGGCGCCGAGGTGGCAGGTGGCCGGTGTGGATCATCTCGCCCGAGATCGCCCACGCTGTCGCGGGCGTCGGCTTCTCCTTCGTCTACCCGAGTTCACCGAGACGGAGGGCGTCCCTTATCTCGCTGAGCTTCGCGGTCGTTGCCGGAGTCCGCTCCTGCGCTTGTTCAGCGAGTCGGAGGGCTTCGTCAATCTCGCTGAGCTTCGTGGAAGACAGGACGGTCTCCCGCTTTATCAGGTCGTCCCGGGACACAGTGGTCAGCCACGTGCACGGGGTGAAGCCTGGACGCGGGAACGCGAGCCGCAGCACGCCTTCGAACGGCAGTCCTTCAGCGGCGCCCACGGTCACTTCGATGCCCAGACCGCTGATGTCGACGCTCGCGGGAGCGACGACCTGCATCACCCGGATCCCGGACGTGTCCTCTCCCGACAGAAGTACGACCAGCCTCCGCTCGTCGAACTGAACCCACCAGACTTCGCCACGTTCCACAAGTCCTCCAGATGCAGGACGGCAGGCAGACGCTGTGCGACCCTGATGCCCTGTGGAGACGGGTGCGGCCACCGTTGATCATCGGCGCGTGAAGACAGACGATCACGCGGTGGCCGCAGGTCACAGCGTAGACCCTGCCCGCTGGCAGGAAGCGTTCGAGGGCCTGATGAGCCGGATAGGGGGACGGTTCACGCGGGTGGAATCCCGGCGCCGGGCCCGGAAGTCGCTACTCGGCCTGCTGTCGGACCTGCCGCGCAAGAATTACCGGACCATCGCCGAGCGGGCCGGGGGCAGGACCCCGGACGGCATGCAGCACCTGCTCGGGCGGGCCAAGTGGGACGCCGGCCAGGTCCGCGACGACGTGCGCGCCCACGTGGTCGAGCATTTGCACGACGACGAGGCAGTCCTGGTTGTCGACGAGACCGGCGACGTGAAGAAGGGCACCGACACTGTCGGTGCCCAGCGGCAGTACACCGGCACCGCGGGCGGGATCGAGAACGCCCAGGTCGCCGTCCATCTGGTCTACGCCGGGCGGCGCGGGCACGCCGCGCTGGACCGGGAACTGTACGTTGCGCGTTCCTGGACCTCCGACCCCGACCGCTGCCGGGCAGCCGGCCTCGGTGACAACACGGAGTTCGCGACCAAGCCGGAACTGGCCGCTCGCATGGTCACCCGATTCCTCGACGCCGGCCACCGGGCCGCCTGGGTCGCGGGAGACGAAGTCTACGGCGGCAACCCGAGGCTGCGCGCCACGCTGGAGGAACGTGGCACCGGTTACGTCCTCGCGGTGGCCTGCTCGCACGAAGTCACCACAGGCGCCAGGAAGTTGCGGCGGATCAGCAACTGCCGGCTCCCGGGCCGGGGGTCGGTGAGGTCGATGACGGCCCAGTCGCAGAAGCGGTGGCCCTTGGCTCCGGCCCCTGCGGACAGCTTCTGCCAGGCCCTCTTAAGCAGCTTCCTGGCCAGCATGTCGGCGCGGAGGCTCGGCGAACTGGGCATCCACGGCCTCGCCGCGGACCACATCGATTCCGGTCTGGTGTACGCCAGCCGGGTCTACCGGGCTCCTGTGCCCACCCGGAACTGGCCCGTCGTCGCGATCCAGATCGATCCGTGTCTGCCAACGCCGCCTGCTCAACTGCCTCGAGACATCCAGGTAACCGAAACGGGGGCGCCGGAGCGTCGCGTCCCGGAGTCTCCGGATCAGCCTGAACCCGTGGGGAGCGGCTGTTCGGTCCAGATGGACTTGCCGGTCCGGGTGTGGCGGGTGCCCCAGCGCTGGCAGAGCGCGGAGATGAGCTGCAGGCCGCGCCCGCCCTCGTCGGTGGCGGAGGCGTGGCGGATGTGCGGTGTCGTCAGGCTGGCGTCGGAGACCTCGCAGGTCAGTGTGCGGCTGCGGAGCATGCGCAGCCGGATGGGGCCGCAGGCGTGCCGGACGACGTTCCGACCAGCTCGCTGACCAGGAGTTCGGTGGTCATGACGAGGTCCTCATCGGCCAGGCCCCAGTCCGTGAGCTGTGCGCGGACCAGTTCACGGGCCTGGCCGGCGGCCATCGGGTCCTCCGGCAACGGCCACTCGGTGACGTTCTCCGGGGTCAGCGGGTGGGTGCGGGCCAGTAGCAGGGCGGCGTCATCGCTCAGCGCGCTCTGGGCGGGGAGAAGGGCAGAGGTCAGCGTGGCGCAGAGGGCATCCAGATCGGGCGTGTTCGCGAGCGAGACCGACCTGGTGTGCATGGACTGCGAGAGGAGCTCCGCGAGGTGGCGCATGCCGATGGCGACGTCCCTCTCCTTGCTCTCGACCAGGCCGTCGCTGTAGAGGGCGAGCAGGCTGTCGGCGGGCAGCAGGGTCTCAAGGGCCTCGAACGGGGGAGCGGCCACCCCCAGCGGCGGGTCCGGGGCCACGGGGAGGAAGGTCACGGTGCCATCGGGGTGGGCCACCGCCGGCGGCGGATGACCGGCGCTGGCGTACGACAGACGCCGGGTCACCGGGTCGTAGATGCCGTACAGGCAGGTCGCGAAGGCATCGGTACCCAGGTCGCCGACGATGTCGTTGAGGTGACCGAGGATCTCGTCGGGCGGCAGCTCCAGCTCCGAGAGGGTCCGCACGGCCGTGCGGAGGCCGCCCATCGTGGCGGCCTCGGCCATACCGTGGCCCATGACGTCGCCGATCACCAGCGCCACCCGGGCCGCGGAAAGGGGGATCACGTCATACCAGTCGCCGCCGACGTCGGCTCCCTGTTTGGCCGGCTGATAGCGCGCCGCCGTCGTCACCTCGGGCAGCTCGGGCAGTGCCTGCGGCAGCAGGCTGCGCTGCAGGGTGCGGGCCCGGGTCGTCGCCTCGTCGTAGAGCCCGGCACGTTCCAGTGCCTGCGCGATCAGCCCGCTGAGCGCCGTCAGCAGCGTCTTCTCGTCGTCGTCCAGCGCCCGCGGCCGGCCGAAGGAGATCACCGCCGCGCCGATATCGCGCCCCGACACGGCCAGCGGCAGGAAGGCCCACGTCTCTTTGCCTCCTTCCCGGACCAGCATCCTGGTCGCCGGGTAGTCCTTCAGCATCTCCTCGGCGGAGGAGATGCACAGGGGAGCGCGGGTGTGCAGGGCGTACCCCACCGGGTTCGTCGTGTCCCCCGCTGCCCACCTGCCGTCCAGCAGGCGGGTGAAGCGCTCGGAATATCCGCGGGAGCCGACCACGGTGAGCCGGTCGCCGACCACGCCGAGCATGATGAGCCCGCTGGCCCCGAGAGGGGTCATCACACCGTCGGCCACTGCCGCCATCACGTCCTGGGCCGTGGCGGCCTCGGCCAGCTCCCGCGTGACCCGCTGCACCAGGGCCGCCCGTTTTGCGGCCGCCCGCTCCGCGTCGGCCCGCTCGACTTCGCGCTGATGCCGCTCGGTGGTGTCGGTGATGTAGAGCGTGACACCTTCCGGCACCGGCACCAGCCGTAGGTGGTACCAGGACGTCCCGTCCGGCCCCGGCACGTCGAACCCGGTCGGTTCGCCCTCGGCCACCCTGGCCCGGCACCGTTCTTCCAGTCCCGGCACGGCGTGCAGCGCGGGGATGTCCCAGAGCAACGCTCCGGCCACCTCTCCGGCGGCGCCGAAGAGCCGCTCGGCGGCCTGATTGAGAAAGCCGACGCGCCAGTCGGTGTCCAGCGACACGAAGCCGTCGCTCATGTGCCGCAGCGCCCGTCCCACCGACGCGGCGGCGGTGTGCGTCTCGCTGCTGTCCCGGAGGGTGCCGATCACCTTCACCGGGGCCCCCGCCTCGTCGGTGACCGTCCGGGCACGAGCCTCGATCCAGAGGTAGGTGCCGTCCTGGCGCCGGATCCGGTACTCGTCCTGGAAGCCGCCGCGGAGCTGGATGCCCATGTCGAAGCCGGTCACCGCCCCCGGCAGGTCGTCCGGGTGGATCAGCGCCGCCCACGCCTCGATGCCGCCGACCGCCACCTCGGGATCGATGCCGGGCAGCACCTCCTCGATCGGTCGGTCGGAGGCCAGCCCGCCGGTACGCAGGTCCCACGTGTACGTGACGTAGGGCGCCCCTTCCGCGTCCCATGGAGACTCTTCCGTCGACTCGGGCCCGTTCTCCAGGGCCCGCAGCAGGCCGGGGGACGGATTGAGGATGCCGGACGCCCTGAGCCTCGCGGACATCCAGGCCGCCACCTCGTCGAGGAACGCGCATTCCGCCGCGCCGGGCTCGTCGCCCACGGCGAAGAGAACCGAGAGCGCGCCGCGTCGCCGATTGCCGCCCGGAATGGGAACGGCCAGATGGGCGATGCCGGCGGGGACCCGGGAAGGCCACAGGACGGCGGGGTCCCGGCCCGGCACCGGGTCGGGCGGGGCCAGGTCTGCCTGCCGGATCGTGGTGTTCTCACGGGCGGCCCTGCTGGGCGGCGCCGCGCCCCGTGCCGGGATGATCAGCCAGGGCCGGGTCATCGACTCCGGCAGGCCACTGTCGGCGACGAGGTAGAGGATGCCGCTCATGCCGCCGCCCGGGAGATGCACCATGCCGCCCAGACCGTGCACCTCGGCCACCGCCTGCTGGAGTGCGGTCCGCAGCACCTCGGCATCGCGTCGGTCCTCGTCCACGGCGTCGAGCAGCCGCATCCGGGTGCGATGCCTCTCCAGGGAGCGCACGGTCCGCGTGCGCTGTCCCTGCGCCTGCTGCGGCGGACGGTGCGCGCGGGTCATGGACGAGTCGATGCCGTTCGCATCGCTGCTTCTGGTGTTCACCACGGCCGACTGTCGCCTCCGCTCACCGCTCGGCTACTCGCTGGGCTGTATGCGATTGGTCGTGGACCGCCAGCGATCTACTTCCGTCGAAACAATCCTAATGTGGACGAATTGCGGCGATTCAAGCCTGCCCGCGAGTTTTTCGCAATGGGGTAACCGCAGGTGGCGTCGGGTCGCTGTGCGTCACTGATCGAACCTCCCCGGCCGGTGACGCGCCCCGGCATCGGGAGAACCCGGGGAAGAAGCGTGCGCGCCGGTGGTCACGAGTGTGCGGCAGGTGAACGAACCCGCGATCGACGAAGCGCGTGGGTGCCGCGCGGACGGCAGGCCGGTCGTCCCTCCCGCCGGTCGGCCGCGCGGCACCAGTTCGCAGACGTGATAAACCAGTTGGGCCGGGCCCACGGCTGTGAGCGCGAATCCGCCGCCCACCCACCGAGATGAAGAGAGCAGACCCCGCTTTGTTCCAGGACACCCCCATCTACAGCCGCCTCGTCGCCGAGCGCGGCGACGTCCCCGCCGAGGTCCGCGGGGAGGCCGACCGCATACACCACGACCTGGCACGGGCGATACCGCAGGCCGCGGCGCATGCCTTCGGCTCGCACGTTCCTCCCGCAGCCGCGTGGGCCCCGGGCCGCGGCCACTCGACCGGCCCGGCGTCGTGACCGGGGCGGGCCACCCCTCGGCGTCGGCCCTGGTGCCGCCCCCGCGCTGAACTGGAGTGCCCGAGCCAGGGGTTGGCGTGACGACGGTCGAACGAGGTCCGCGCCGGCACCTCTGGAATGGGTGACGCACGTACTCGACGCGGAACTGGCCGACGGCGGCGGCACCTGGAACCTCACCTTCCATGACGCGGACGGGGCGGTCAGGGGCCGGACGTGCGCACTGAGCACCAGCACGGTGAACAAGTCGTTCGTGTGCCACTGACGACCGCGCCGCTCCCGGTGAAGCAAGACGGATAGGCAACGCCTATACGGGGTATCGATTTTTGGTCGTGGACCCCCTCAGCTAGGGCCCGCTTCACTGTGGCGAAAGCTGGCGCGTACCGATCGGGCTCGGTTGCGCGCGATCAGGAGGCCGCAATGACGCATACCCCGGGCAGCGGACGAGCCGAACAGGCCACACGCATCACGGCGACGCCGTGGTACCGGCAGTTGTACGTTCAGGTGCTAATGGCGATCGTGATCGGCATCGTACTCGGCTGGCGGTGGCCGGATCTCGCCACCGACATGGAGCCGATCGGGACGACGTTCATCACCGCGATGAAGATGCTGATCGGTCCGATCGTCTTCCTGACGATCATCGGCGGCATAGCCGGCGTCGCGGATCTGCGGAAGGTCGGCCGCACCGGCGTCAAGGCGCTGGCCTACTTCCAGGTCGGCACGCTCGTCGCGCTGCTCACCGGTCTCGTGGCCATCAACGTCGTGCGCCTCGGCGACGGCGTGCACGCCGACCCGTCGACCCTCAGGACGTCGGGCGACGCGGGCCAGTACATCTCCCAGGGCGAGCACCAGCACTGGTGGGAGTTCCTCACCGGCATCGTGCCGGACAGCTTCTTCGGCCCGTTCGTCGAGGGGAACATCCTCCAGGTCATCTTCCTCGCCGTTGTCTTCGGCATCGCGGTCAAGATGGTCGGGAAGACCGGCGAGCCGATCACCGCCGCCGTGGGAAAGCTGACCGAGGTCGTCTTCAAGGTCCTGTCCTTCGTCATGAAGGCCGCGCCGCTGGGTGCCTTCGGCGCGATGGCGTACGCCATCGGGAAGTTCGGCCTGTCCACGCTGACCAGCCTCGGCTCGCTGATCGTCCTCTTCTACGTCACCTCGGCGCTGTTCGTCGTGGCCGTGCTCGGCGGCGTACTCGCCCTCTACGTGCGGCTGAACATCTTCCAGCTCTTCCGCTACTTCAAGGAGGAGTTCTGGCTGATCCTCGGCACCTCCACGGCCGAGCCGGCGCTGCCCGGGCTGATGCGCAAGCTGCGGTTCATGGGCGCGGAGCGGTCCACGGTCGGACTGGTCGTACCGACGGGCTACAGCTTCAACCTGGACGGGGCGGCGATCTACCTCTCCCTGGCCACCCTCTACATCGCCCAGGCCACCGACACCTCGCTCTCCATCGGTGAGCAACTCGGGCTGCTGGCCGTCATGCTGCTCACCTCCAAGGGCGCGGCAGGCGTCGCGGGCGGGGGGTTCATCGCGCTCACCGCGACGCTCTCGACGGTGGGCTCGGTTCCGGCGGCGGGCATCATGCTCATCTTCGGCATCGACAAGTTCATGTCGGAGTGCCGGGCACTGGTGAACTTCTTCGGCAACGCCGTGGCCACCCTCGTCGTGGCCAGGTGGGAGAACGGACTGGACCTGGAACGGGCCCGCGCGGTACTCGCGGGCAAGGAGGGAGAGCCGCCGATGACGGCCGAGGACACGCCGGAGACGGCCCGTCCGGCCGTCGCACCGTCGGCCGCGCGGACCGCCGAGGTGACTCCCTGATGGTGTCCGTACTGATCGCTCCGGACAAGTTCAAGGGCTCCCTCAGCGCTGACGACGTCGCCCTCGCCGTCGAACGAGGGTTGCTCCAGGCCGCCCCGCACGCCCGGGTCAGCCGGCTCGCTCTGGCGGACGGGGGAGAGGGGAGCGTGGCCGCCGCCTGTGCGGGCCGGTTCCGCCGCGAGGAGATCGTGGTGACCGGCCCCACCGGCCGGCCCGTCACGGCCGACGTCGCGGTGCACGGCCGTACCGTCCTCATCGAAGCGGCCGCGGTCTGCGGACTCGGCGTCCTGCCAAGCGGCCGCAAGGCCCCGCTCACGGCCACCAGCCGGGGCATCGGCCAGGCGATCCGGCACGCACTGGCGACAGACGCGGACACGATCGTCCTCGCGCTCGGCGGCGTGGCCACCACCGACGGCGGAGCGGGCCTGCTGCAGTCCCTCGGCGCGGTGCTGGCCCGCGAGGACGGCCGGCCGATCGGACCGGGCGGGGGAGCGCTCGGCGATCTGCACACCGTCGGCCTCGCCGACGCCCGGGCCGCGCTGGCGGGTGTCGACCTGATCCTCGCCACCGATGTGGACAACCCGTTGCTCGGCCCCACGGGCACGGCCGCCGTCTACGGACCCCAGAAGGGAGCAAGCGCGGACGACGTGCGCCGACTGGACGACGGACTCGGCTCTTTCGTACGGCGGCTGACGGCGGCGGGCGTCACGGAGGCCGCGTCCCTCGCCGGGACGCCGGGGGCCGGGTCGGCCGGCGGACTCGGATACGCCGGGATGCTGCTGGGCGGGCGTGTCCGCCCGGGAGCGGACTACTTCCTGACCCTGCTCGGCGCCGACGAACTGCTGGCCACGAGCGACCTCGTCGTCACTGGTGAGGGCAGCCTGGACGCGCAGTCCCTGGCGGGCAAGCTGCCGGTCGCACTCGCCCGGCGGGCCCGCCGGCACGGCACGGAGGTGCACGCCGTGGCCGGCCGCTGCACGCTGCCGGCCGACCGTGCCGCCCGCCACTTCCGTTCCGTGCAGGCCCTGACCGATCTCACCGACCAGGACTGCGCGACCGACAGCGCCCTGTCCGCACGCCTGCTCACGCAGTGCGGGCGGACGCTCGCTGGCCGGTGGATCACCGGGTGCGCGGACGGGAAGGCACCGGCGGATAGGTTGGCCCTGCCCTAGGAGAGACCGATCGGCGGAGGCACGGTGGACGCCCGGCAACTGGAGTACTTCCTCGCCATCGTCGAGCACGGCGGCTTCAGCAGGGCCGCCGCCGCCCTCCACGTCGCCCAGCCGTCGCTGTCCCAGGCGATGGCGAACCTGGAGGCCGACCTCGGAGTGGTCCTCTTCCACCGGGTGGGGCGCGGCGTCGTACTCAGCGAGGCCGGCCGGGAACTGCTGGAGCCGAGCCGGCGCGTGCTCCGCGACCTGGCCGCCGTACGGGACACCGCCGCCGCGCTCACCGGACTGCACGGCGGCACGGTCGAGGTCGCCACCATGCCCTCGCCCGGCATCGAACCGCTCACGACGCTCATCCACCGGTTCGCCGAGCTGCATCCGTCGGTGACCGTGAGCACGCACGCCGCCTTCACCCCGGACGAAGTGCTGTCCCTGGTCCGCAGCGGTGCCTGCGAACTGGGCCTGCTGGGCAGCGCCGCATCCGTCAACCCCGCCGGGCTGGACGTCCTCCACGTCGAGGACCAGCCGTTCGTGGTCGTCGCCGCGCCCGGCGGGGCGATCGAGGACGACGTCGCGGTCCGGCCCGAGGATCTGGCCGGACAGAAGCTGATCGCCTCGCGCACCGGCAGTTTGATGCGGAGCATCGTCGACGACATCACCGCGGGCGGCAGCGGTACCCAGATCGTGACGGTCGTCGACCACCGCACCTCGATCCTGCCGCTGGTCCTCACCGGCGTCGGGGTCGCCGTCCTGCCCTCCGCATGGACCCGGCTGGCCCGCCGCTGCGGTGCCGTCGTCGCCCCCATCGAGCCCACCGCCCACCTCCACGTGGCCATGGTCAGCCTGCCCGCGCACCTGACGCCGGCCGCCCGCGCCTTCCTCGCCATGACCGAGTCGCTCGCCCGGCGAAGGGCTCGTGACGCCTGACGCGCGACCGATCGGCTGCGCCTATACGTCGCATCGAGAGCACGTCTTGGACGCCGTACGACCGCGCTGTGTTGACTCGAAGGCGAATCCACCGAGTGAGCCGGAGGTACCCATGACCACCGCACCCCGCACGTTCCGCATCGCCGCCATCCCCGCCGACGGCGTGGGCAAGGAAGTCGTCGCCGCAGGGCGCGCCGTCCTGGACGCCCTGGCCGAGGAATCCGCCGGAGCCTTCGCGTTCGAGTGGGAGGAGTTCGACTGGGGCTGCGAGTACTACGAGCGCACCGGCAGGATGATGGACGAGGACGGACTCGACCGGCTCAAGGACTTCGACGCCATCTACTTCGGCGCCGTCGGCTGGCCCACCGTCCCCGACCACACCAGCCTCTGGGGACTGCGGCTGAAGATCTGCCAGAACTTCGACCAGTGGGCCAACGTCCGCCCCGTGCACTTCCTCCCGGGGGTCGTGAGCCCCCTGCGCAAGGCCGATGACACCGAGCTGGACTGGGTCGTCGTCCGGGAGAACAGCGAGGGCGAGTACGCGGGCCTCGGCGGCCGCAACCTCGGCGGTCGAGGGCCGGGCGGTGAAGTCGCCGTCCAGACAGCCCTGTTCACGGAGGTGGGCTGCGAACGCATCATGCGTTTCGCCTTCGACCTGGCTCGCACCAGGGCACACAAGAAGGTCTCCTCCGTCACCAAGAGCAACGCCCAGCAGTACGGCATGGTGCTCTGGGACGACGTCTTCAAGCGGGTCGCCGCCGACTACCCGGACGTGCGGACCGAAAGCGTCCTGGTCGACGCCATGTCCGCGAAGTTCGTCCTAAAGCCCGAGGACCTCTCGGTCGTCGTCGCCTCCAACCTCAACGCCGACATCCTCTCCGACCTCGGCAGCGCGCTCGCCGGCAGCCTTGGCCTGGCCGCCAGCGCCAACCTCAATCCCGAGCGCCGCTTCCCCAGCATGTTCGAGCCGGTCCACGGTTCCGCCCCGGACATCGCGGGTCAGGGCTTGGCCAACCCGATCGGCGCGGTCGGCAGCGCGGCCCTGATGCTGGAGCACTTCGGCCTGTCCGACCAGGCGGCCCGCCTCCACAAGGCGATCGAGGCGACCACGGCCGCGGGCGTCCTCACCCGCGACGTCGGCGGTAACGCCTCCACCGAGGACGTCACCAAGGCACTCATCGACGCGCTGAACCCCTGACGGTGCCCGCGCTGACCGAGTCGTCGGTCGCCGCCGTCGCCCCTGGCGGGGAGGTGTCGGTCTGCCGCAGTTCGGCCAGGAGCTCGTTCCGCCCGGCCAGCAACTCGGTGAGGATGCGGCGCGCCGCACGCAGGAGTTCGGCCACATCGCCACCGGCGAGTGCGTAGGTGACGGTGGAGCCCTCGCGCGTGGACACCACGATGCCGGAGCGGCGCAGGATGGCCAGCTGCTGGGAGAGGCTGGAGGGCTCGATCTCGATGTCCGCGAGCAAGTCCCTCACGGGGACCGGGCCGTGCTGCAGCAGTTCCAGGACCCTGATGCGCGTGGGGTGTCCGAGCATGCGGAAGAACTCTGCTTTGGCTTGGTAAAGAGGAACCTGCATAGCGTTCTTCCCGCCTGTCTAGGGGCCTCTCATGGCGCGGCGGTGCCACCGGCGACGCGGCCGCGCCATGAGTCCTGCCTCTTCATCCTTCTCGGTCCGGGCGGCTGTCGTTCATGAATTGTCGTCCTCTCCATGTGATGGCTTGAAGAATTCTTCAATTCATGGGAATACGTCAGCCCGGTTTCGAGCAGGCCCTACACCTCGAGTTGCCCTTCGATCCGCTTGAGCTGATGGCGTGCCATGGCCAGGTTCGAGCGGGCCCTGTCGATCACGAGGTAGAGGAACAGGCCGTTCCCGTCCCGGCCGGTCACCAGCCGGATGAGGTGGTACTGCCCGCCCAGCGTGATCAGGATGTCCTCGATCTGGCTCTGGAGTCCCAGGAGTTCCATGGTGCGCACCTTGGCGCGGATCACGTCCGTGTTCCCGGCGGCGGCGACCGTCAGATCCAGGTCCTTGCCCCCGCCCAGCGTGCCAAGGGCCATGCCGCTGGTGTAGTCGACGACAGCCGCCCCCAGTGCCCCCTCGATCCCGGTCACCATTTCCTTCAACGCCACTTCCACAGTCGCCATCGGCGCCCTCCCCTTGGATATCGGCTGCGGCCGGCTCCGTTTCCGGGCCCGCCCGTGAACGCACCGTATGCGCACCGGCCCGCCGTGGGAAAAGCCTGCTCAAGAACGATCACGATTGATCGGCAAGCCCGCTAGTGTGCCAATTAGGTGATTGTTCTTGCCGGGTTGCCTGGACCGGAGCGGCGGCACACCGGTGGTGAGCCATCAAGGAGTGGCCGCCGGGGGCGTGTGCGAGCCGAGGGTGATCACTCCTTCGTGCACGCGCGCTGTCCTGTCGCCCTCCTTGAGGGATTCGCACCGCTCGAGCAGGGCGTAGCCCTCGCAGAGCACGGTCTCGTGTCCGCCGTAGGACTCCAGGTTCACGACCGCCGCTTCGAGGTGCCGGATCTCGCGGGCCAGCATCGGCACACCGCCGCCCCCCTGGCCATCCGTGGCGGCCGCTCGCTGGCGGAGGAGGGGCGCCAACTCGGCGCCGCTGGCGTTGCGGACGGTCTCGGCGTCGCAGTCGCCGCGCAGGACGAGGCAGGCGTGGGCGTGTTCGATGACGCGGACGAGGGCCCGGTATTCCGGCAGGGACAGTTCGAAGGCCGGCAGCCGGTCGGTCGGGCGACCTTCTGGAAGGGTGGCGCCGGTGGGCGAGCCGGGAACCCTCGTACGTCTTCGCGCGCCGAATCCGCGCATCAATCCCCCCAATGGAACACAAGAGTTGACCCTGACTGAGGACCGGTCCGCACCCAGGAGGCGCACGCCTCCCCGGGCTGGGGCGGGGCGTCCAGGTGGACGACTGCCCGATCTTCAGCAGTCCAATGCTCAACTGTTGTACTGTGAAAACTTTTAGGCCAACCCAGATCAGGCAAAGACATGCCCAGGGCCTCTCCGGCACCGCGGTTCATTCCCCGGGGTCAAGGCGGTCCGCACGTCACGAGGCCGGGGGAGTCACCCTGCGTGGCGCCCTCACCAATATGGCCGAAACAGGTCCAGATGAGTGGGGACCCGGCGTGCACCCGCTCGAGCGGCCTGCCCCGGCGGAGTCCACAGACGATCGGCTGATGCGCGGTTCGTGGTGGTCGGCGGAAGCTGGAAGCAGTGAAACCGCCGGACGCGGTGGCGAACATCGGTGCACATCGGCAGCGTGAGAACCAGGAGCGCCAATGAACAGCCCACTACACGGCCGCACTGCCGTGGTGAGCGGTGCCAGCAAAGGTATTGGACTGGCCATCGTCGAGGCACTTGTGCGGGCCGGGGCGACGGTCATCGCCGGTTCGCGGACCTCCACGCCCGAGTTGGAGGCACTTGTCGGGGACGGCGCGGTCACCTGGGTATCTGTCGACCTCAGCGATCCTCAGGACGCGGAGCGGCTCGTCCGCGAGGCCGAGGGACGCGTCGACGTCCTGGTCAACAACGTGGGCGCCGCGCCCGCCCGGACCAGCGGCTTCCTCTCGGTGACCGACGCCGACTGGCAGCACGTCCTGAATCTGAACCTGCTCAGCGCCGTACGGGTCACCCGAGCGGTCCTGCCGCACATGCTCCAGGCCGGCCAAGGCTCGATCATCACGGTCGCCTCCGTCAACGCCACCCTGCCCGACCCCCTGGTGATCGACTACAGCGCCGGCAAGGCCGCTGTCGTCGCCTTCTCCAAGGCGCTGTCGAAGGAAGTCGGGCCCAAGGGCATCCGCGTCAACACTGTCAGCCCCGGACCGGTGCAGACCGACCTGTGGCTGGCCCAGGACGGGGTCGCGGCCACAGTCTCCGCAGCCGCCGGCATCACCCCGGACGACGTGGTCGCCCGAGCGGCCGGCTCGACCGCCACCGGCCGCTTCTCCACACCGGCGGAAGTCGCCGACCTCGTTCTCTTTCTCGCCGGTGACCAGGCGCGCAACATCACCGGGAGCGACATGGTCATCGACGGGGGATTCATTCCCACCTGGTGAGAACATGGGCAGCGGTCACTCGCGACCTACGGACCGC
Source organism: Streptomyces sp. NPDC005706 (assembly GCF_040631045.1). Classification (NCBI taxonomy): domain Bacteria; kingdom Bacillati; phylum Actinomycetota; class Actinomycetes; order Kitasatosporales; family Streptomycetaceae; genus Streptomyces; species Streptomyces sp. NPDC005706. The sequence goes on from NZ_JBEXYS010000012.1 coordinate 150,023, forward strand.
GACCTATGGACCGTCCTCCCACAGAAGGCGGTCTCTTCGACAGCGGCCCGCGCTTCGGGGGGCCTGCCACCGGCCCAGGACCCCCGCGCGGGACACGGTCAGGAGTTGACGACGCGCCGCACGTTGTCGACCGAGCCGCAGTCCGCCTTCAGCTGACGCTCGCGCTCCTCCAGGAAGGCCACCCCCAGCTCCTCCCGCCGCTCCATCGCCACGTTCTCGCGGGCGCCGTTGAGGATGGTGCGCTCCTCCTCGTCGGCGTGGTGAGTGATGGCCTCCACCAGCCCCTCCAGCTTGGAGTCCCACTCCTCGGAGCCGACCTCCTCCACCTCCAGGAGGTCCAGGAGGGCCTTGTTGCCTTCGTCGTGCTCGTGCTCGCCGTGCTCGAGTTCCTCGTCGTCGATGTTCTTGTACCTCTTCAGGGCCGGATAGACCTTGGCCTCCTCGGCCAGCGCGTGGGCGATCAGCAGCTCCGCGAACTCATGGAGTGCGGCGGCGCGGTCGGCTTCGACGCTTCGCATCAGGCGGAACAGGTCCTCCATGCGCCGGTGGTCCTGAAGGATGAGCTCGACGACGTCCCGTGTCTCGGCCATGGCAGGGCATCACTTTCGTACGAACGACTGGGGCCACTGACGCATACCCTCACCCTCCGCATTGATGACCCCGACTCCGCGACCGCCCGCGACTGGCGAGAGGACCGGGCCGGTCAGCGCTCACTCGTCCGGCCCCGCGGCTGTCGGAGGCCGTCTCGCGCACGCTCCCCGCGCCGCAGTGCGCGACGCTGCTTTCCCGGCAGGGTGCCGGCCAGCTCGCCCACAGGGGAGACGTCGTGGCCATCGCTGTCCCTGGTGCCTCGGCACCACCACACCGGGGGACCGGCCGCGTCCCCTTCACCCTGAGACCAGTCGTCAGCGGCCCCCGAGGCACGAGCATGCGTTCCGATCTTGTGTTCCGGGCAGATCGGCCAGACCTGCCAGAGCAACTCCATGATGGTCGACTGCGCCGCCTCCGCGACCACGGCCAGGATCGTCGCCGCATCCTCCGGCTCCGGCGGGTCGCCCTCCTCCACGTCGCGCGCGTTCACCGCGTTGCCGTGCCAACGGCCGTCGGGCATCGCCACGTAGACCTGACCCCTGTCGGTTCCGCCGGGCGACATGGGCCGCCAAGGCGGTTCGACCATCAGTATCAGCGCTTCCTGTCCCGGCAGGGTCGCCGTCAGGTCGCGATTGACCACAGCGAGTGCGGCCTCCAGCTTCGGCCACCGGCCGGGCTCGGCCCGCCCCGGCTCCGGGGGATGCTGCCGGTCGTGACCAGGACCGTCGGCCGAGTAGGAGAAGTGGTTCACCGGGACATCGTCCCAGCCGGGCCCAGCCATGCCCAGCATCCTGCTTCCGCTGGTCACCCGCGGCACGACCGCTCGCCGCGCTTGGCGGGTTCTTGACGCGGCCGCAGGACTGGAGAGCGATCACCCGGCAATGAGCAAGTGGTGATACGCATCGCAATCGTCGTCCTGACTCTCGTCGCGGGTGTGCTCGCGTCCCTGGCAGCGGCCTGGATCTCCCCCTGGTGGCTGTTCGCCGCCGTGCCCCTGATCCTGCTGGGCGGGCTGGCCACGTCGGATGTGCTGCAACGCCGGCATTCGGTGTTGCGCAACTATCCCGTCCTCGGTCATGCCCGCTTTCTCCTGGAGCGCATTCGCCCGGAGCTGCAGCAGTACTTCATCGAGCGGAACTTCGACGGGCGGCCGTTCGACCGGGACGTGCGCAGCCTCGTCTACGAGCGTGCCAAGGGCACCGACGCGGAGGAGCCGTACGGCACCGAACGTGACGTGTACCAGCCCGGTTACGAGTTCCTGGTTCCGTCGATGGCGCCCTGCCCGGTGCCGAAGTCCCCGCCCCGCGTACGGATCGGCGGGCCGGACTGCGCCCGGCCGTACGACATGGCCCTGCTGAACGTGTCGGCGATGAGCTTCGGCTCGCTGTCGGCCAACGCCGTCCTTGCTCTCAACGGCGGTGCCGCGGCGGGCGGGTTCGCCCAGGACACCGGCGAGGGCGGACTGTCCGAGTACCACCTGCGACCAGGCGGCGACCTCGTGTGGGAGATCGGCACCGGGTACTTCGGCTGCCGAACCCGCGACGGCGACTTCGACGCGGCCGAGTTCGCCGACAAGGCCGCGCACGACCACGTCAGATGTGTGTCCCTGAAACTGTCGCAGGGTGCCAAGCCCGGCATCGGCGGTGTGCTGCCCGGAGCCAAGGTGAACCCCGAGATCGCCCGGGTACGGGACGTTCCCGAGGGACGAACGGTCATCTCCCCGCCGTACCACCGGGTGTTCTCCACCCCGCGTGAACTCGTGCGCTTCATCGCCCGCATGCGTGAGCTGTCCGGTGGCAAGCCCGCCGGCTTCAAACTGTGCGTGGGCTCGCGCCGGCAGTTCCTGGCCGTCTGCAAGGCCATGCTGGAGGAGGGCACGGCACCCGACTTCATCGTCGTGGACGGCGCCGAGGGCGGGACCGGCGCGGCGCCGCTGGAGTTCGCCGACCATGTGGGCACCCCGCTGACCGAGGGCCTGCTCACGGTCCACAACGCCCTCGTGGGGGCGGGGCTGCGCGACCGGGTCAGGATCGGCGCGAGCGGCAAGATCGCCACGGGTACCGACCTCGTCAAGCGCATGGTGCAGGGCGCCGACTACGGCAACGCCGCGCGGGCCATGATGTTCGCCGTCGGCTGCATCCAGGCGCAGAGGTGCCACACCAACACCTGCCCCACCGGCGTCACGACCCAGGACCCGCGCCGGGCCCGTGCCCTCGACGTCCGTGACAAGGCGCCGCGCGTCCAGCGCTTCCAGGAGGCGACCGTGGCCGGCGCACTGCAGATCATGGCGTCCATGGGCGTCACCGACCCCGCGGAGCTGCGCCCGCACATGCTCCGCCGACGCGTCGACCCCCTTACCGAACGCTCCTACGAGGAGCTGTACGAGTGGCTCGGGCCAGGGCAGCTGCTCGCCGAGCCGCCGGCTTCCTGGGCGGCGGACTGGAACGCCGCCGACCCCGATCGTTTCACCGTGTGACCAGGAGGAGACTCACGTGCCCCGTACCGTTGCCCAAGTGATCGTGGACGCGCTGAGCGAACTCGGCGTGCGCCAGGTGTTCGGCGTCGTGGGAGACGCCCTCAACCCGCTGACGGACGCCATCCGCACCACCGACGGCCTGGAGTGGGTGGGGTGCCGGCACGAGGAGGCGGCCGCCTTCGCCGCCGGCGCCCAGTCGCAGCTCACCCAGACCCTCGGCGTGTGCATGGGCACCGTCGGCCCCGGCTCCGTCCACCTCCTCAACGGGCTGTACGACGCGGCCAAGAGCCACGCCCCGGTCCTGGCCATCGCCGGCCAGGTGCCGCTCGCCGAACTCGGCAGCGACTACTTCCAGGAGGTCGACAACGACGCCCTCTTCAGCGACGTGGCCGTCTTCCGGGCGACCGTCACCTCGCCCGACCAGCTCCCGCAGATGCTGGAGACCGCGGTGCGCCACGCACTGGGCCGCAAAGGCGTCGCCGTCCTCACCGTGCCGGGCGACCTGGGCGAGCGGGAGCTGACCGCCGACCGGCCGGCGCGGTTCTCCCTGAACGCCCCGGTGAGCCGGCCGGAGGAGTCCGCCGTCCACCGCGCCGCGGAACTCCTCGACCGCTCCGAGCGCGTCACCCTGCTCGTCGGCGAGGGGGCCCGGGCCGCCCGGCAGGACGTTCTCACCCTCGCCGACCGCCTGGCCGCACCCATGGTGCTCACCCTGAAGGCCAAGGCCGGTTTCGAGGGAGACGGCAATCCCTTCCAGGTGGGCCAGACGGGCCTGATCGGCAACCCCGCGGCGGCGAAGGCCCTTCAGGAGGCGGACACCCTCCTGCTGCTCGGCACGGACTTCCCCTACCGGGACTGGTATCCCGAGGGCCGGAACGTGATCCAGGTGGACACCGAGGCGACCCACATCGGACGCCGCGTACCGGTCGTCGTCGGGCTGGTGGGGGACACCGGCGCCACCGTACGCGACCTCCTGGACCGTCTCACCGCCGCGCCCGCCGGGTCCGACGGCGCACGCGACCGCTCGCACCTGGAGAAGGCGCGTGAACGCTTCGACCAGTGGCGCACCGGTCAGGCCCGGCTGGCCGACCCCTCGCACGACAAGGGTGTCGTGGGCCGTATCCGCTCCGCGCTGGACAACCGGGCTCACGACATCCGGCCGGAGGCCCTGGCCGCGGCCGTCGACCGGGTGGCGGCGGACGACGCCGTCTTCACCTCGGACACGGGCATGGCCACGGTGTGGCTTTCGCGCTTCGTCGAGATGCGGGGCGAGCGACGCCTCATCGGCTCGTACAACCTGGGCTCGATGGCCAACGCCATGCCCCAGGCGCTGGGTGCCCAATGCCTGGACCGTGAGCGACAGGTCGTCGCCTTCTGCGGCGACGGCGGACTGAGCATGCTCCTCGGCGATCTCATGACCCTGAAGACGTACCGGCTCCCCGTGAAACTCGTCGTCTTCGACAACCGCCGGCTGGGCATGGTGAAACTCGAACAGGAGCAGGCCGGTCTGCCCGAGTTCGGCACGGTGCTCGACAACCCCGACTTCGCCGCCGTCGCCGAGGCCATGGGCATCACCGGCATCCGCGTGACGGATCCCGCCGACGTGGAGAGCGCCGTGCGACGCGCCTTCCGCAGCCCGGGCCCGGTGCTGCTCGACGTCCTCACCAATCCGGACGAGATCGCCGTTCCGGCCAAGCCGACCGTCGAGCAGGGCTGGGGGTTCGCGCTGGCCAAGGTGAAGGAAATCGTGCGCAGCGATGGAGAGCCGGGCGGAAGCTGACCGGCACGTCGTGAGGACGCCGGTCGTCGGCCGGGGTGGGCGCGTGCCGCTGTCGGCCGCCACGAGTGCCTCCCCGGCCGGCGAGCCGTCCTGCGGGAGACTGCCCGAAGCCCGGCTCTCAGCCGTGTGCCGCCGGCACCGGGCGGGCTGTCGCCTCTCCGGGCCGACAGCTCGCCCGTCATCGACCCGCTTCCAGCGCGTAGTCGAACCAGATGCGGTGCGTTCCGTCAGCGTCGACGGCCAGTCCTCCGGCGCCGGAGATCCCGGCCAGCTCTCCCGTGCCGCTCGTGGGCACGATGGTGAAGAACTCCGCGGTGCGATCGCTGCCGGACGTCGTCGCCGAGTGCACGAAGTTGAAGGCGCCGGCCCGGCCGCACAGCGAGCCTTCGAACGATTCCATGGCCACATAGGTGCCCACGCCGGTCGTCTGGTCGAAGGCGGCGGTGAACTTCCGGCATGATGACCTCCGTCGAGCAACGCGGCCGGAATCGCGATCCGGTCCCTGCTCGGAAAATCTCACGACGGGCTCGCGGGCGCTCGGCCGGCGTGCGTTCGGGTGGGGGACCACTCACTTCGCCCCGATGGCGATGGCTCGCTGGGCGGCTTCGCGCAGGACGCCGACACTGTCGTCCAGCGCTCGGGACTCTTCGGGTGTCATGGCGGGTTCGTGCATCTGCTGGACGCCGCCCGCGCCGAGAACGCTGGACAGGGAGAGCGTGACGTCTCGTGCGGGGGAGTAGGCCGCGACGGGCAGCACCGCGCGTTCGTCCCGCAGGACCGCGTCGACGAGCCGGGCGGAGACGGCGCCGATTCCGTACTGGCTCGCGCCGGTGCCCTCGATGATCGTGATGTTGGCGTAGCGGATGCCGTCCTCGATCTCCGTGCGTATGCGATCGACAGGCTGGCTGCCCTGGCCCAGCAGGTCGGTGACGGGGATGCCGCCGACACTCGCGGAGGACCACAACAGCACCTCGGAGGTGCCGTGCTCGCCCACCACCAGAGCCTGCACGTCACGTGGCCGGACCCGGAGGCGGTCCGCGAGATGGACGCGGAAGCGCAGACTGTCGATGAGAGTGCCGGTGGAGAACACCCGGTTGTGTCCGGCCAGACGCCGGGTGAGGTCCGCCAGCGGATCGGGCGGGTCGGTGACGACCATGAGCACCGCCTGCGGCACGACCTCGACCACCCGCGGAACGATATCGGCGAAGACCTTGGCGTTCGTCTCCAGAAGCCTCAGACGCCCCGTCGCGTCGGACCGGTCCGTGGCACCGCCGGCCTTCTCGTTGATCCCCGCGGTGATCACGACGACTGCCGCACCGGCGAGATCCTGATAATGGCCGGGGCGTAGATCTACCGTCGGCGACAAAGGGGCGGCGTATCGCAGATCGGCGGCCACGCCGTCCGCGCGGGCGGTGTTCCGGTCGATCAGCAGGATCTCTCTGCAGACGCCTCCGCGTTCGACGAGGGACAGCGCCGTGGCCGACCCGACGGCGCCCACCCCTACAATGCCGATCTTCATGTCCGTACCTCCTGCCGTGGAAGGGACCCGCTCCACCGGCGGGCGTCCCGAGGGTGCACAGCCCGGTCATGCTGACGGCGAGGGCGGGCTGAGCCACGCGAGGGCCGCGGCGGTCAGCGAGGTGACGCCGCTGGTGAGGGTGGGCCGCATGACGGGTGCGAAGAACGGAGAGTGGTTCTGCGGGATGTCGCGGTTCCTGGTGCCCGCGGCGTCGGCCTTCGCGTAGACGTCGGGATCGACGCCGCCGAGCAGCCAGTAGCACACCGGGACGCTCGCGCTGGTGCCGAAGACGCCGACGTCCTCACTGCCGGAGGAGGCGCCGGGGTCGGTCAACCTGTCGTGGCCGATCACGTCACCGATGGCGGCCATGGTGCGGGCGCAGGCGTCCTCGTCGTTGACCATGAGCGGAAAGGTGTGCATGGTGCTGATCTCGGGGTCCCGTGGCGCCCCGGCCGCCTCCGCCTCACCGCGCACGATCCGTTCCACCGCGCCCAGGACGGCCGCCCGCACCTGCGAGGTGTAGGTGCGGATGTTGAGCTGCAGTTCGGCCTCGTCCGGAATGACATTGTCCTTGGTGCCGGCCTGGAGGGCGCCGACGGTCACCACGGCCCGGTCCCTGGACGCGATCTCGCGCGAGACCACGGTCTGCAGCCGCATCACGGTGGACGCCGCCATCACCACCGGGTCGATCGCCGCCTCCGGCATGGACGCGTGTGCCCCGCGCCCGAACATGCGGACTCTGAGGGCGTCGGTGGCGGCGAAGGCGAGGCCAGGATGGCAGGCGACGGTACCGGCCGGGATCGCCATCACATGCTGGCCGAGGACGACGCCGGGTGTGCCGAAGCGGGCGTACAGGTCGTCGTCGACCATGGCCTGGGCACCCTGGCCCAGCTCCTCAGCGGGTTGGAACACGGCCAGGACCGTCCCCGACCACTCGTCGCGTGCCCCGGCGAGGAGCGCCATGGTGCCCAACAGACAAGAGGCGTGCACGTCATGCCCGCAGGCGTGCATGACGCCCTGGTTCGTCGAGGTGTAGGGCAGTCCGGTCCGCTCGGTCACGGGCAGCGCGTCGAAGTCGGCGCGCAGCAGCACGGCCGGGCCCTGACCGTTCACCAGCCTGGCCACCACACCGGTCCGCCCCACGCCCTCGGTGACCTCGTAACCCAGTTCCCGGGCACGGCGTGCGACTTCCGCGCCCGTGCGGTGTTCTTCGAAGGAAAGTTCGGGGTGAGCGTGCAGGTCCTTGTACAGCGCCTCGATATTTTGGATCAGGGTGGTGTCCAGTCCTGCCAGAACCCGTTGAGCCGTGGAGGGTGCAGTCATCGCGAGATCCCGTGTCCTTCCTGCCTCGCCGGATGAGGCGTCGTGACCAGCACGGAGAGCCCCACCGGGGCGGCCGCAGACCGCGCGGGGCGATGCCGGACTGAGCCGGTGCGACGATCCGAGCGGCGGCCCACGCACCTCGATGGCGGTGCCCGGCGACGCCCCGGCGCCGGCAGACCAGCATCTCTCCGCCTATCCATCCTCGAACCTGCGGCGTCCACCTGCTCTGCGCGCACGCGCGCGGCCGCACGCGCGCGGCGGCCCGCCAGCAGCAAGGACCCCCGGCTCGCCGGTTTCGAACGATTGCGGAGTGGGCCGGGGCACGGCGCCGGACCCCCGGGAGGCTCCCCGGCCCCGGCGAACAGCGACACCGCCGCTGCGAGCTGGACTACCAGGCGTGGGCCGCGAGCACACGCCGCAACTGCTCCGGAGGCCCGCTTCCCACCCGCCCGGCCGGACGCGACACGGCCGCCGCGTGGGCCGGCAACCTGGCGGGGAAGACCGTCATCGATATCTCCAACCCGGTGGATTTCACCACCTTCGACTCACTCGTCGTACCTTCTGGCACCTCCGCCGCCGAACAGATCGCCGCCGCCGCGCCGGACAGTCGGGTCGTCGGCGTCCAGGGACACCGTGTGCCCGAATCGGAGCTGGTACTCCCTGATCGGCACTCACCTGTACTACGTGGTCGATCTGGTCGAGACGGTCACCGGCGCCACGGGCGTGAGCGTCGAGGCTGCCCGTCTTCGCCTGGCCGAACCCGGGTTCCCGTCTCGCTCTGGCCTGGAACGAGCAGTTGACTCGAGGGCATCCTGGCCGCACCGGCCGACCTCGCAACTCCCGTACGCGGCGCGGTGGCCCTCCCGGCGCCGGACGCCTCCCACGCCCCGATGCCCCGCCCCACTCGCCCCGGACGGCCACCTCGGACTTCTCCCGCGCCATCATGGCCGAGCCGTCCGAGCGCCTACCCTCACCCTCAACTTTAGGGTTAGTCCGGCATCACCTGGGTCGGCCGAGGGCCTCGTCGGCACAGGCCGCATCGCTCGGCCGATCACCCTCGACGAGACACACGAGTCCCGGCCGACGTGAGACTTCCGCCCCAGGCCCGCTCGCCGACGCTCCCGCCCTGTTCCATGCTGAGGGGGCCTGCGCCTGAGCGAGACGAGGTTCACCGGGCGCATGGCGAATCGTCGAGGGGAAACCCGGTCGGCATCCTGTGAGAAGTGGGCCATTACGGAGGAAACCGTGTGCCGCCTTTTCGGCCTCAGCAGCGCTCCACTCCGTACACATGCCACTTTCTGGCTGCTGGACGCCCCCGACAGCCTCAGCCGGCAGAGCCGCCGTGATCCCGACGGCACCGGATTCGGCCGCTTCACCGCCGACGGCACGCCGTGCGTCGACAAGGCCCCCATCGCCGCCTACCGCGACCGCGCCTTCGCCGAGGAGGCCCGTGAGGACGAGTCCGCCACCTTCATCGCCCACGTGCGCTACGCCTCCACCGGCAGCCTCGACATCCGCAACACCCATCCCCTTCGAGCAGGACGGGCGGCTCTTCGCGCACAACGGCGTGATCGAGGGCCTCGAAGCGCTCGACGACCACCTGGACGAGGACCGGTCGCTGGTCGGCGGCGACACGGACTCCGAGCGCTTCTTCGCCCTGATCACCCGAGAGACCCGGCGGAACGGCGGTGACGTCACCGAGGGCATCCGGCAGGCCGCCCGGTGGATCGCCGCGAACCTGCCCGTCTTCGCCATGAACCTGGTCCTCATCACACCCCGGGAGCTGTGGGCGCTGCGTTACCCGGACACCCACGAGCTGTATGTCCTCGAGCGTCAGGCGGGCGGCCAGCACGGCAGCCGGCATCTCGATCACAGCGGCAGCCACGGCCGTATGCGCGTCCACTCGGCGTCCCTAGCCGAGCACCCCGCCGTCGTCGTCGCCAGCGAGCGAATGGACGACCATCCCGACTGGCGCCTCCTGGAGCCCGGCGAACTTCTCCATGTCGGCTCCGACCTGCACGTCAACCGCCAGATCCTCCTGCCGGATCCCCCGGCGCACCAGCTCACCCTCGACGACCTGCATCCCGGTGCGGCCGCGTCACAGAAGGCCGCCTAGTCCGCTCAGGTCGGAACCGGGTCCGGCGCCCGCGAGCGCGACGGCTCGGGGAGCCCGGGTGGCGTGGGCTCCCCGAGCCCCGCCGAAGTGATGTCGGCAGGGCGGCGACTCTCGGCCTCGGCCGCGATCGGGACGGTCCCGGCCCGGCGACAGGGCACCGGGCGGCCGGTCCACTGGCCGCCGCCTTCTGACGGGGCCCATGGGCCGAATGCCCGATCAGGAGCCGGTCAGCGGCCGGTCAGCGCCCCTGGCTGATCGCGGCGACGCCGGCGCGCGCGAACTTCTCGTCCAGGTCGCCGGAGGGAGCGCCCGCGACACCGATGCCCGCGATCGGGGAGCCGGCGGCCGCCACGGGAGTCCCGCCGGCCAGGAAGAGGGTGCCGGATATGTCCTTGAGGTTCGGGGCCTGCTCGAGGCGCTTGGCCAGTTCGGAGGTCGGCGCGTTCCACGAGACGGCGGTGTACGCCTTCTTGATCGCGGAGTCGTAGGACTGCGGGCCGGCGCCGTCGCCCCGCAGGGTGACGACGGTGTTGCCGTTGCGGTCCACGACGGCGACGGTGACGCGCTGGTTCTCCTTCTCGGCGGCGTCCAGCGCGGCCCGTGCGGCGTCGATGGCGGCGTCGATCGTCAGGTGAGTGCTGGTGGTCGTGGACTTGGCCTTCGGCGCGGCCGCCGCCGTAGCGGCGGCTGTCGCGGGCTGGGCCGAGGCCGAGAAGGCGCCGAGCGTGCCCGCGCCGGCGACCGCGAGGGCCGCGGTGGCGGTGAGGACCTTGCCGCGGGTGGAGAGCTTCCTAGCCTTGTGCGTCATGGTGTGCGAACTTCCTGTCGTGTGAGTCCGGCGCCGTTGTGCGCCGTGACTCAACCCTCCGGCCGCGGACCGGTCGTACCCGTCGGCGCCCCGGCTCGTTCCGGCGCGCGAGGCGGCCGACAGGGCCGTCAACCGATCGGATGACGGCGGATGCTCCGTCTCGGCCGTCCGCCGTGCTGGTGAGGGCCGTTACGGCAGGAGGCGCTGTTCCTTGGCGACGGCCACCGCTCCGGCGCGGGTGTCCACGCCGAGCTTGGCGTAGATGCGGCCCAGATGGGTCTTCACCGTCGCCTCGCTGATGAACAGGGCGCGGGCGATCTCGCGATTGCCGAGGCCTCGCGCGAGCTGGGCCAGGATGTCGCGTTCGCGTTCGGTCAGGGCGGGCCGTGCGGCACCGCGCATGCGGTCCATGACACGGTCGGCGACCGGCGCCGACAGGGCCGTGCGGCCCTGCGCCGCCGAGCGGATGGCGGCGAAGAGTTCCTCGGGGCGTTCGGCCTTCAGCAGGTAGCCGGTGGCCCCCGCCTCGATCGCCCGGGTGATGTCGGCGTCCGTGTCGTACGTCGTCAGCACGAGGACGTGGACGCCCTGCGCGGCGATCCGCCGGGTGGCCGTGGCGCCGTCGATGCCGGGACCGAGCTGGAGGTCCATGAGTACGACGTCCGGCTTCAGCTTCGCTGCCATCGCGACCGCCTCCTCGCCGCTGCCGGCCTCGCCGACGACCTCGATCCCGCCGACGCTGCCCAGCAGGGCGAGCAGCCCGGCGCGTACCACGGCGTGGTCGTCGCAGATCAGGATCCGCACGGTCACTTGTCGCTCTCCTCGTGCCGCAGGGGGATCGCGGCGGACAGGACCGTGCCCTCTCCGGGGACGGACTCGATGGTGAGGGTGCCGCCGACCCGGCGCGCCCGCGCCCGCATGGCGGGCAGGCCGTGCCCGCGCACACCCGGGCTCCGCGCGCCACTCGGCTCGAAACCACGGCCGTCGTCGGCGATGTCGAGGGCGACCTGGTCGCCGAGGTACGTGAGGGTCAGTGTGGTGGACGCCGCGGCCGCGTGTTCGCGCACGTTCGCCAGCGCGCCCTGTGCGATCCGCAGCAGCGCCGACTCCACCTGGTCCGGCAACGGCACCGGTGTGCCGTCGACCCGGAAGCCGGCGCCCTCGCGGGCGGCGAGACGCCGCAGCGCCTCCTCCAGCCCGCTGCCCCCGGCGAGTTCGGACGGCGCGAGGTCGTGCACGAAGCGGCGCGCCTCGGCGAGATTGTGCTCGGCGACGGACTCGGCGGTGCGCACGTGCCGGCGCGCGGTGCCGGGGTCGCTGTCCCAGACGCGGTCCGCGGCCTGCAGCAGCATCTGCTGGCTGGACAGACCCTGCGCCAGAGTGTCGTGGATCTCCATGGAGAGCCGTTGCCGCTCCGCGAGGGTTCCCTCGCGGCGCTCGGTGGCGGCGAGCTCGCGGCGTGCCCTGATCAGGTCGTCGATCAGAGCACGCTGCCGGTCCGCCTGCCGCCGGGCGTGCACGAAGACCGCCGTCGCGATGGCGGCGACCGCGGGCGGCGCGACCAGCAGATTCGGATCCCAGCCGCTGTGCGAGAGCTTGATCTGCGCCGTCACCACGAACGCCGTCAGCAGCGTGACGAGGGCGAGCGCGGGGCGCGGCGGCAGTGTGCGCAGTCCGGTGTAGAACAGCGGCACGGCGCACCAGGCGAAGCTCGGCGCCAGGAGGACCAGGACCGTCCACACGGCGACGACCGTGCCCAGCCAGGCGGTGCGGCGTGAGGTGGCCCGGGTTCCGACGACCGGCCCGAGGGCGTACAGCGCCGCCAGCGCGCCGGACAGCGCGACGATCCAGGGGCCGCGGTCCTGCCATGGGTGCCGGAGCAGGAAGCGGGCCAGTGAGGCGCCGAGGAGGAGGAAGAACGCGATGTGCATGACGCGCGCCAGCCATCGGGCGTCCGGGTCGTGCTCCATCGTTCACCTCTCGCAGCCCGTCCGACCTCGTGTCACGGGTCAATGGTGACCCAGGCGGCCTCGTGCGGCATCAACCGATCGGCCGACCCGGCACCGGCGGACGCTGTGCTCCAACCGATCCGCCCGCGCTGAGTACGCGCCGGTCGCGTGAGCCGGTGTCGGCGGGGGCGACGTCGAGGGTCCTCGCCGTGCGTGTCGGGAGCGGCGCTGCTTCCAGGTACCTGCCACTCGGCGACGGGCGACGGGCGACGGGCGACGGGCGACGGGCGACGGGCGACGGGCGACGGGCGACGGGAGGCGGATCGCGGGAGGCGGGCCACGGGTCACGGGAGGCGGGCTATTGGCGACAGTCGACGGCGTGTCGGGCGGCGGATCACTGTCCCCGACGGAAGGCTGGCGGACACACCGTACGAGAAGGGGCGAAAGATGGCAGAAGTCACCACTCCCTATCCGACCGGCACGCCTTGCTGGGTCGACCTGATGGCGAAGGACCAGCAGGCCGCGCTGGACTTCTACCATGACCTGCTCGGCTGGCAGGGCCGGCGAGGTCCGGCCGAGTTCGGCGGGTACGCGGTCTGCGAGCTGAACGGCAGGGCGGTGGCCGGGATCGGCCCGGCGATGTCCCCCGAGGGGGCCCCGGAACCGCCCACCGTCTGGACCAGCTACCTGGCCAGCACGGACGCCCCAGCCACCCAGGACGCGATCGTGGCCGCGGGCGGCACCCTGCTCGTCCCGGTGATGGACGTCGGCACGCTCGGCCGGATGCTGGTCGCCGCCGACCCGCAGGGCGCGGTGTTCGGGGTCTGGCAGCCCGGCGAGTTCCACGGCGCCCAGGTGGTCAATGAAGCGGGCGCTCTGACCTGGAACGAGCTGCACACCAGCGATGTGCCCGCCGCCACCGCCTTCTACGGCGAGGCATTCGGCATCGAGATCGAGCCGCTGGACGGCGCCGACTCCTACTGGGAGCTACGGGTCGGCGGGCGCGCGGTCGGGGGTGTCACACTGCTCGCCAACGACCCGCCCGGCACCCCGGCACACTGGCTGACCTACTTCGCGGTCGACGACGTCGACTCCACGGTGGACGCCCTGGTCAAGCGCAACGGCACGGTGCTCGCCCCGCCGTTCGACATGATGGCCGGGCGCATGACGGTGGTCGCGGACCCGCAGGGCGCCCCGTTCGCCATGATCAGGCCCACTCCACTGCAGAACACGTCGGCGCACTGAAACCAGAAGCCGGACCCCCGGAAATCGTGCTGTGCTGCCCCCGGTTCGGTGTCGGTGGGCTGGTATATGGTCCCTCTCCAGATCCGTAAGTCGAGATCCTGCGGGGGGACACAGTCATGAGCGGCACCGAGGGCAGCGCGCACAAGGGGTTCACGGCCGAGGAGCGGGCCGCGATGAAGGACCACGCCCAAGAGCTGCAGAAGGCGGCACGCCGGAGTTCGCGAGCGGACAAGGCGGCGGAGGCGGAGCGGGACGTGCTCGCGAAGATCGCCGAGATGCAGGACCCGGACCGGACCATGGCCGAGCGTGTGCACGCCGTCGTCACGGCCAGCGCCCCGCTCCTTGCTCCGAAGCTCTGGTACGGGATGCCGGCATACGCGCTGGACGGCAAGGTGGTCTGCTTCTTCCAGAGCGCGGAGAAGTTCAAGGCACGCTATGCGACGCTCGGGTTCAGCGACCAGGCGAAGCTGGACGACGGCCCCATGTGGGCGGCCGGGTTCGCGCTGACCGAGGTGACGCCCGAGGTGGAGACTCGGATCGCCGCGCTCGTGAAGCAGGCGGTGCGCTAGTCACCCCCTGAGGCGGCATTCGCGCGGCGTCTTCCAGCTCTTCGTCCTTCGCCCTCTCCGGACGCCTCGGCCGACGGGCCCCGGGTCCTGCGCGGACCGGTGCCGAACTCGGTGTCAGGCGTGGGGACTGCGTCACGGTGCGCACCGGCCGCCGCCGACCGCCTACCCACGCCGCAGCCGGAGGTCCAGCATGTGGAAAAACTTGTCGTAGCGGCGTTCGCCCACGGCGACGAAGGCGGGCAGACGTCCGTACTCGGTGAAGCCCAGCGACTGGTAGAGGCGCAGGGCACCGGTGTTGTCACCGCGGACGTCCAGAGTGAGGACCTCGATGCCCGCCGCCCGGGCGTCATCGATCAGACCGGCGGTCAGCGCCCGACCGACGCCACGACCGTGGGCAGCGGCAGCCACCGCGAGCTTCTCCAGATCGGCGTGCGGCCGATGGGTCGGCCGGGCGTAGCGGATCCAGTAACCCAACCCGACAAGCCGAGGGCCGAGGTAAGCGGCACGCAGGGCCGCGTCCCCGGCTCGCACCGCCGAGGCGACGTGGCCGAGGAGTTCCGCCACCTCGTCCCGCGAGGGTGGTTCGACCCAGCCCAGTGCGGCACCTGCGCTGACCAGGTCCGCCAGGATCTGGTGGGCCGCTCCCGCGAACCGGCCCGTCAGCTCCTGATCGGACGTCAGCTCCGCAGCGGTCAGGATGGTGGGCTCAGCGGTCGCGCCGCTGGTCGTGGCCGGATTCATGACCGGCAGCCTAAGGCCCGGTCGCGGCCCATGGGAGAACCAGGCCTCCCGTCTCCCGCGCCCCCCGGAGCGCCGCATTCCGGTATGCGGAGGCAAGTGGAAGGCTTGAGGCATGGCCTCTCGACCGTGGCGGGACTTCCGGTGTCCCCGGTGGCAGGATTACGCCCCCGCGCTGCTGATGATCCCGCTGGGGCTGATCGTCACCATCTGCGTGGTGGACGTGCTGGCCCCGCCGCACATCCATCTCGGCCCGCTGCTGGTGGCGGCACCGGCGATCACGGTGGCCTTCGCCGGCGCCCGCGTGACGGCGCTGATGGGAGCGCTCGCGGTGGCGGCCCAGGTGCTGATCGGTGTGCTGAGAGGGGTCCTGCCCACCGCCAACATCCAGGCGCAGATCACCGCCCTGATCGTCGTCTCCGTCGTCTGTGTCAGCATCTGCGTGGTGCGGGACCGGCGTGAGCGCCAGTTGCACCAGGTGCGGTCCGTCGCCGAGGCGGCGCAGAGCGTCCTTCTGCGGCCACTGCCCGCCCGCACCGGGCCGCTTCGGATCGCCGGCCTGTACATCCCCGCCGAGGAAGAAGCCGATCTGGGTGGAGACCTGTACGCGGCCGCACGGACCGACCACCACAGCACCCGGCTCCTCATCGGAGACGTGCGCGGCAACGGGCTGGCCGCGATCAACAACGCCGCCCTGCTGCTCGGCGCCTTCCGCGCGGCCGCCCACCGGCAGGCCACCCTGCCCCGCCTCGCCGTCCACCTGGACGCCGCGTTCCGCTGGGACACCAGCCAGTGGCGACCACGGGAAGAGCAGGACACCGACGAGGACTTCGCCACCGCGATCCTGCTCGACATCCCCGACGGCGAGCCGGTCGTCCACCTCATCAGCTGCGGCCACCCACCCCCGCTGCTCGTACGAGGGACTCGCCTCACCTCACTCGTGCCCGATGCGAGCCACCTCCCGCTCGGACTCGGCGGACCCTTCGGCATCGCCGCCTACGACGTCCAGACGTTCCCGTTCGAGGTGGGCGACCTGCTGCTCCTCTACACGGACGGAGTCATCGAAGCACGCGACGCCGAAGGGCTCTTCTATCCGTTCACCGAACGGGCGCCCGAGTGGACCAAGGACGACCCCGACGCACTCCTGCGCGGCCTCCGGGACGACCTGCTGGCCCACGTCCACGGGCATCTCGGCGACGACGCGGCCGTGGTGGCGATCCGCCGCCTGGCGGTCTGATTGGCGGCCAACGCATGATCAACCGACGCTCTGCGGACCTGCGCCCGTGCCCGGACCGCACCGGCGCCCCACGTCGTACATGCGCCGTTCACCGTCCGGGCCGCGTGGTGTAACCGAGCCCTTCACAGGGGTCGCAAAGGTTGCCTCTTCTGTTGCCACAGCCCTGTCTGGAGTACACGCCCGCGATGGACAGCCCGCCGCCGAGACCCGTTGTGACCCGCGGCCCCGCCGACCCCTCCGGCCGCGCCGGCGCCACCGGGGGGAGTCCGGCCCGCAATCCCTGGTGGGACAACACGCGGTTCGTGTCCGCCTCCCTGATCGTGGTCCTGCACACCATGGGCAGCATCATGGACCGCTACGGCCCGCTGCACGCCTTCCACGTCGCGGCCTGGGCCTTCCGGGTCCCCGCCTTCGTGGTACTGGCCGGCGTCTTCAGCAGCGCCGGGCCGCTCGGCCCCCGCCAGCTGCGTACCCTGCTGCGCAGCATCGTGCTCCCCGCGCTCCTGTTCAGCGTGCTGTTCTCGGTGGAGTCGTACGCCCTTGGCTCGCCCTTCGCCCTGCACATCACCCAGCTTCCCTGGACCCTCTGGTTCCTGATGTCGCTGTTCTTCTGGAGGCTGCTGCTGCCACTGGTGGCCCAACTGCGCCACCCTCTGCTGGTGACCTCGGCGGTGGCTCTCGGGGTCGGGTACGTGGAGGAGTTCGGCCTTCAGTTCTCGGCCAGCCGCACCCTGGTGTACCTGCCGCTGTTCTACTTCGGCTGGCGGCTGGGCCAGGGCATGTTCAGCCAGTGGTTCGAGAGCCGGTGGAGCCTCCCGGCAGCGGTCGCCGGAGTGCTCGCCGCGGGACTTGCGGCGTGGCAGTGGCACCGGGACATCCAGGGCACCTGGCTGTCGATGCGCCACGCCTACAAGGCCGACACCGCGCTGGGCCTGGAGGGCGCGTGGCTGGTGCGACTGGCGGTCCTGGCCTCGGCGGCGACGCTGGTGCTGTGCCTGCTGCGACTGGTGCCGAAGCGGCGGGTGCCGCTGGTCTCCGCGCTGGGCGCGGGCGGCTTCACCGTCTACCTGCTGCACCCGCTCGTCATCCTGCCGCTGAGGGAGAAGGGTCTGATCGAGCGGGCCGACACCATGCCGGAGGTGATCGCCCTGCTGCTGGGCGGCGTCCTGCTCACGGCGCTCCTCGCGTCAACGCCCGTGCGCCGCCTGGCTCAGCCGCTGACCCGGCCCCCGGTGGGCTGGCTGCTGGCCCCGGCTCCGGCCTCCGCTTCCACCCGGCCGCCCATGCCGCCGCACGCTCATCCACTGCCCAAGCAGGCACTCGGCGAAGACTTCGGTGTCACACCGTGAGGACCACGACCGACGGCTCGTGCGAGGGCGTTGCATACGGCCTGCCCGGGCCGGCCGCACGCTCCGCCGGCCCCGGGCGGGCGCCTTGACGAGTCGGTGAGGCCGGCCGTACCCCGGCTGACCCACGTAGGCGCGTTCGTTGCCAAGCGGTCTCCAGGAGGGGCTCTGTCAGCAACGCGTCGGGCCCTCTCGGCACGGCGGCATGATCTCACCGCGGCTGCCACCCGCAAGTTGCGCGCTCAAGCCGCTGGTCAGATCGTGGAAGGAGACCGTGGAGGACCGCACCGTGCCGGACTGGCGCGCGGACGCCTGGTGTCTGGAGCGGCAGCACCACGAGCACCACGGCGAGAACGCGGTGGTGGCCGTGGAGATCACCGGCCCGAGCGGGCTCGCCGACGCGGAAGTGCAGCCCGTGGACCCGGTCCGCTCACAGTGACCGCCGGAGCTCCAGGATTTCGGCGTCGCGGACGCCGAAATCGTCGACGGATCCCCCCTCGGACCCGGTGCGACGTCGTCCGCGTGGCCGCCCCACGGCGCTTCCTCCGCATCAACGCATCGGGAGGATCCCCATCATGATCAAAGGCTATGACGTATCCGCCTTCCAGAACGCGAACTTCCCCACTGCCGGCACCAGTTTCGCGTTCATCAAGGGCACCGAGGGACGTTCCTACGTCAACCCCAAGCAGAAGGAACAGGCCGCGCACGCCCGCGCCGCGGGACTCGTCGTCGGCTTCTACCACTTCCTGCACCCGGGGCACATCAAGGAGCAGGCGGCCCACTTCGTGCAAGGCAGCGCGAGCATCGAGTACGACCTGATGGTCGTCGACTGGGAGACCAACCCGGACGGCACCGCGGCGACCTGCGCGGAGAAGGACGCCTTCATCGCCGAGGTCAGGCGGCTGCGCGGCTCCAGCCACAAGATCGGGTTGTACTGCAACCGGGACTTCTGGCGTCACCGGGACACCACCGGCAACGCGGGTGATTTCCTGTGGATCGCCGTGTACGGCGTGACCGCGGGGAAGCCCGGCATCCAGAGCGCGTGGCTGTTTCACCAGTACACCGACAAGCCGTTGGACACGAACGTGTGCAAGTTCGCCTCCAAGGCCGAACTGGTCGCCTTCGCGGGCGGTATCAACGGCGTGAAGAACTAGCGTCCGACAGCGGGCGGGGCCTGTGGCTCCGCCCGCCGCTCGCCCGCCGCCCGGCGTTGAGGCGCCATCAGCCGCAACCGGACGGAGACCGCAACCGGACGGAGACGCCGTCCACTTCACGCCTGAATCCTGATACGGCCCTCCCCGCTACCCCGCGACGAGCCCGAGATGGCTGCCGATCTCCCCGGCGACCTCCGGGTGGGAGAGGTACTCCGCGATGTTGTGGGCCCGGTCGCGGGCGTTGATGACGGCGACGTCGGTCACCGTGCCCGCCCACTCGTCGGCCAGCGGGCAGCCGATGGCCACCGCGTCGGACGGCGACCACCCGTTGAGCCAGTCCGCCACCACGTCGGGGCGCTTCGGCCCGCCGATGAGCAGCCTCTTGTACACGCTGTCCAGTCCCAGCGGACTGCCCACCGTGGTGAGATGGATGGTGCGCAGGGCGGGGGACAGCCGTGTGGTGAGGTCCATGCCGACCACCGTGCCGAGGCTGTGGCTGACGAGGATCACCTCGCCCTCCTCGGGCAGCGTGTCGAGCACACTGTCCAGGACGGCGTCCCGGACGGGCCGGTCGTCGAGATACGCGGCGACGTCGCGCAGGACCAGGGCGATCGTCCATGCGTCGAGGTCGCTCCTCGCGGCCAGCCAGCCCAGTTGCCGGTGAAGACCTCCGACGACGTCGCCCAGGGCGATCCGTTCGAGGTCGGGCTGCCTCTCCTCGGGGAGGTTCCACCTGTGGGCGGCCTCGCCGATCATCTCCTCGTACACCGCTCGGGCGGTGGGCGAGACGGGAGCGACGGCCTCGGCCGGGGACAGCGTCGCCGCCTCGGTGACCCGTGGAACGGCCTCATGCGCGGCGAGGATCCGCACCAGCCGGTCGCCGTAGTACGGGAACCAGGCGTCGGCCGGGTCGACCGGCGGGAGCCCGGCGCGGACGAGTCCCTGATTGAGACCGGCCGTCCACTCGCGGCGCAGGTCCTCCGGGTCCTTGTGTTCCTGGGAGCGACCGTGCAGGAACACAAGATGACGTCCGCCGCCGAACGCGCCGCCCCGGGCGCGCAGGCCCGTGTGCGTGACTGCCGCCGCGGCGGCCGGCCCGGGGACGGCCGCCGCGGCCTCCGGAGCGGAAACGAGGGACTCCGCCACCCCCAGCCCGGACTCGGCACCCATCTCCGCGAGCGGACCCGACCGCGTGCCGGCCGGCAGTCGCGCGAGGTGCCGCAGGATGGAGCTGACACGCACACCCTCGTTGGACACCCAGTCGACGGCGTCGTCACCGTCCCCCGGCTGCCACACCTGTCCGTCCGTGCGCAGGACGTGCCCCTGCTCATCGGTCTTCGGCACCCCGCTGTGGTGAAGTGCGACGACCTCCCACTGGTCGTTGAAGACCGGGGAACCCGAATTGCCGGGCTCGGTGTCCGTCCTGTACTGGAGGAAGTCGTCGAGCCGGACCTGCAGCATGTTGTCGCGGACGGCGATCTCCTTCAGCCGTCCCATCGGGTGACCGATCACGTTGACCGGCTCGCCGATGACCAGCTTGCCCGGCTGGACGCTGAGACGGTTCCAGCCGAACGTCTCACCCGGCGGCCGCCCGTCCGGCCCCGATGCCACCAGCACCAGGGCGTAGTCCAGGCGCTGGTCCGCCACGAAGAACCCGTCCGGCATCAACTCCAGCCGCGTCGCGGGCTGCGGGGTGTTGTCGACGGTCACCTGGGCGTCGAACTCGACGAAGCACTGCCGGGCCGCCTCCGCGTCGGGAAGCACATGATGGTTGGTCATCAGCAGGCTCGGTGACACCAGGAAACCGGTGCCGAGCGGCAGTTCGCGGCCGTTCTCCCGGGTCGATATCCGGGCGACGGTACGCGCCGCCCGGGCGCCGCGCGGCAGGAAGCTCCACGCCTGCAGTTCCTTGGAGACTCCGAGGATGCGCTCGTAGGCGTCGGGCGCCGCCAGCGGTTCCGCGCGCACCGCCTCCACGGCCAGGGCGGCGGGCACCGCGTGCCGGTCCAGCAGGCGCGTGGCACGCGCCGCGAGCGCCTGCCGTGAGTCCGGGAAGGGAACGCCGGCGTCCTGCTGCCGTTCCACGGCCTCGCGCTCGTCGCCGGTTTCGCGGTACCGCTGGGCCGCCGCGGCGACCTGGTGCGCGCGCTCGTTCCGGAGCCTTTCCACGGCCGCCATCTCAGGTGTCCTTTCGCGCGGCGTCGTGCCACGGCACGAAGGCGTTGGTCAGCCCGGACAGTGCCGTACGCAGCTCGGGGTGGTGGCGCAGCAGGACGGTGACCATGGTGTTGTCGTCGATCCAGGCCATGCCGGCCTTGGAGTAGACCTCGGGGGTGTAGTACGTGGTGAAGAAGCGGTCGCTGTTCAGCCGGCGCGAGGCCATCAGGATGAAGATGCGGAACGCCGTGTCACTGAAGGCGAATCCGGCCGGGAGCTTCTCCGCGTACAGCCCGACCATCAGGTCGACCTTCTCGATGTCGCCGTCGTAGAGCCGCTCGATCTTTTCGGCCCACGCAGGGTCGTGCGCCAGCTCCGTGAAGCTCTCGGCGGGCTTGAGCCGCAGCAGCCGCCGGAACTCGTTGTAGCGGGGCACCCCCAGCTCCCGGGAGCGCAGGATGTCGGTCGCGGCGAGGTCCTGCAGATGGCCGTCGGGCCGCTCGAACTCCTGGAGGAACCGGGGGAAGTTGTGCAGCGTGACCAGGCCGGGATGGAGCGTGCCGAAGCTGTACAGCAGGTCGGCCATCCGCGTGGTCTCCAGGAACTTCAGCGCTCCCGGTCCCGAGATGTCGCGCAGGGTGCATTGGCGCAGTGTCGTGTCGTCGGCGACGGAGCGCAGATGCCAGTCGTCGCGGATCAGCGGGTGCATCCGGTAGACCGCCACGAACTCCTCGGTGAGGGCGTACGGGACGCCGTAGTGGTCGGTCTCGCCGCCGGGAATGCCGCTGACGACCTCGCTGTCGCCGATCCGGCCGAACAGGTTGTGGACGCGTTCGCCCGCGACGCCCCACCAGTTGGCCCGCAGTGCCTTGACGGTGGTGGGGTGGCTGATCACGGCCGGTGTCCACTCCACTGTGTGGATCTTGGCCAGCAGTGCCGCGTTGACGAGCCGGGCCCGCTGGAACAGCTCCTCGTCGCTCCAGGAGGGGTAGGCGCCGTGCAGGTGGTCGCAGATCGCGTTGTGCTCCCTGGTGAAGAGGTCCTGCATCATGGCGAGGCCCAGCCAGAAGCCGGGAACGCGCGTGGGGTCCTGGGAGGGATCCGCGGGGACGGGGGCCCGCTCGTCGTCCCACAGGTGCAGCTTGCCCAGTCGTCCGGTGCGCAACTGGTGCTGCTCGACCTCGTTCTTGCCGTAGATCTGGGAGGCGTCCCACCAGTGGGAGGAGACGTTGACGCGGGTGTCGGGCGTACCGGGAGGCGCCTGTGGGTCACGGGTCGGGTCGTCCGGGGTCCGGAAGATCTCCATCGGGCGTTCCGGCCACGGGTCGTCGTCGAGAAGGGGAACCTCCCAGGGCCGGTCCGTAGGGCTCGTACCGTGACTGAACCAGTCGCGGATCATGAACTGGAGCCAGGCGGACACCAGGGAGTTCACGGATTCGGCCGGGATGAGCTCATGGCGGGTGAGCAGGGCGCGGCTGACCTCGCGCGGACTGGGCGCGGACAGTACGTCCGCGGGTGCGGTCGGGGCGATGTTCCCGAGCGGGATGTTTCGGCCGAACCGGGTGCCCGCCATGCCCATGCGCGGGTCGCCGAGGTCGTTGTGGCTGCCGTCGGCGGTCCGGTTGACCCGGTGGCCCGCGGACGGCGGCGCGGGCTTGGGCCCGTCGACCGAGGGCAGCCCACCGGTGTCGTAGAGGTTCTTCTGCCGGAGCCTGACCCGCAGTCCGAAGAGCGTCAGCAGGCCCGCGGCGACGGGAAGCTTGTCCCAGCCGAAGCGGCGGTCGATGTACTGGGCGGCGCCGGTGATGATCCGCCAGGGGAGTGACGTGCGGTATCCGGCCGGGGAACGTCGTGCGGCGCGTCGGTGCGTGCTCATCGCGGTACTCCTTGGGTGGCTCCTGTTCGTGCGCGCGTCGAGTGCGCGCTCGTGCTGGGGCAGGTCCGTACGGGTCAGGCGGCGGCCGCGTCCCCGAGAATCACGTCGCTCGCCTTTTCGCTGATCATGTAGATGGGCGTGGCGACGAAGAACCCGGGAATGCGGGGGAAGACCGAGGCGTCGACGATGCGCAGGCGGTCCACCCCGAGGACCCGGAAGCTGCTGTCGACCACCGCCGTGGGATCGCCGGAGCATCCCATCCGGCAGGTGCACGAGGCGTGGTGGCCCCAGGCCTCGTCCTGGACGAACTCGCGCACGGCGTCACGATCGCCGACGTCCTCGCCGGGCCACAGCTCCTTCTGGATCACGGAGCCTGCCCTGCGGTTCATTCCGCGCACGAACTCCACGGCGTCGGCCATCGCTTCGAGGTCCAGGCCCTCCTTGTCCGTGCCCTCGGTGAAGTAGTGGAAGTTGACCAGTGGGGTGTCGCGGGGGTCGGGGGAACGCAGCCGGACCCGGCCCCCGCTGTTGTGGGTGCGGCTCTTGAGGATGGCCCAGGTGAACCGGTCCTTGTGGTGGGTCAGGTCGAGGGAGTAGCCGGGGCGGTACCCCCGGAAGTCGAAGGGGCCGCCGAAGATGAACAGGTCGGGGGCGTCCAGGTCGGGGCGTGACTTGCGGGTGATGCCGAGGACGGCGCCGTTGGTGGTGTAGAGGCCCTTGCCCTGCTGCCAGTCCCGGTAGCAGCGGTCCGGTTCGCTGCCGGACCGCGGAGCGTGGAAGGAGCAGTCCTTGATGACGGGGAACTCGCGGTCCATCCGGCTTACCACGCCGACTTCGTACCGGTCCTGGAGATTGGTGCCCACTCCGTGCAGACCGACACGCACCGGGATGCCATGCCGGCGAAGCTCCTCGGTTGGCCCGATGCCCGAGAGCATCAGCAACTGCGGTGTGTTGAACGCTCCGGCGGCCAGGATCACCTCGCGTGAGGCGACGACCCGGCGCAGCGCCGCGGTACCGGACGCCGGCCGGGCACCGGGATCGGCCCGGTAGGCGTGCGCCGCGTCCAGATAGTCCACGCCGGTCGCCGCGTTGCCCTCGTCCAGTACGATCCGTGCGGCCAACGCATGTGTACGGACCACAAGTTGACCCGGATGGCTCCGTTGCACGGCCTGGACGCGTTCGCGTACCGCGCTGCGGCGGCCGTCGGTGGTGGAGACGGGGATCTGCCACAGTCCTTGAAGCGCCTGGGTCTGCACCCGCCAGTCGTTGGGGTCGACGAGGGAGCCGAGGCCCTCCAGGGGGGACAGCGGCCGGTCGAGGAAACCGGCGAGCGTGTCCTCCGCGGCGGAGAGGATGACCTTCAGCAACTGCTCGTCCTGCACGGCCAGTCGGGGGTCGGCCAGCGCGGTGGGCAGCCAGCCGTCGAACCCGTGCCGGGCCCGGTTGCGGTACCGGTCCGACACGAGGGGCAGCGCCCGGAGCAGTGCGGCCAGCAGCGGGTTGCCGGGCGGCTCCTTGGGCCGGGGGCGGTATGTGCATCGCTCCAGCCGTTCGAAGTACCGGCGCATGGCCGTGCTCCGCCAGGTCGCGTCACCGGTCTCCTCGGCGATGGCGTCCCAGTCCCGGTTGTAGGGG
Organism: Streptomyces sp. NPDC005706; assembly: GCF_040631045.1. Classification (NCBI taxonomy): domain Bacteria; kingdom Bacillati; phylum Actinomycetota; class Actinomycetes; order Kitasatosporales; family Streptomycetaceae; genus Streptomyces; species Streptomyces sp. NPDC005706. The sequence goes on from NZ_JBEXYS010000012.1 coordinate 174,542, forward strand.
TAGACGGTGATCAGCGCATGGTGCGCGGTACACCCGCCGACTGTCCCGGCGCGTGGGTAGAGGACGCCCCTGTCCGGTACGAGTTTGCTGTCGCGCCGTTGCCGCTGCTCGTCGGCGTAGTGCCGTACGAAGTAGTTCCAGCACTGGTCGGGGTCCTCGGAGGCGTCGGCGTGGAAGGCGGGGACCAGGTAGCTGTCGTTCTCCTCCGCACCGCCGGCGTCGAGGAGGAGGGTGCGCATGCCGGCGGCGGCGAGGTTGGCCGCGAGCGGCCCGCCACCGGCGCCGGCGCCGACGACGACGTAGTCGAAGCCGGTCTCGGTCGGGGGAGTGGTCCCGGACTGCGTGTTCACTTTCGCTTGTCCTCGGGGGAGTTGGCGAGTGAGGCGGTGGCGCTGATGGCCAGGGCGGTGTTCACCGCCGAGATGAGAGTGGTCAGGAACGCCGTGCGCGGCGGGACCTGCCCGTGGAGGCCGAGCGTGGCCGCTGTCGCGGTGTCGCTGCCGTGGATCAGGATGCCTTCGCTCACATCGTCGCGCAGCCGGGCTCCGCTGTGGGTGAGCAGGTCGAGGCCGAGGAGGATCGTTCGGATGCCGAAGAGGCGGAAGGCGTAGACGGCGGCCGGGCTCGGGGGATCGCGGTCGGGGTCGAACCGCCGGATGAGCATCTCCGGCGCCAGCAGACCGGCGGCTCCGTTGAACAGTCTGATGCCGGCGAGGGCATAGACAGAGACAGGTCGGTTTGAGACGGCAACCGTGGCCATGTTGTCTCCTGGGGATGTGGTGATTCTCGCGCTGACGGGACCGTCGGCCGAACCCCAAGACAAGGGAGAGGAATACCCTGGACGCACTCTTGGTAATCACGCTATGGGAACCACTGCTCAGCTGCATCCGGAGGACGGAACAGTTATTGGCGTCGTGTTCAACCAAATAGGTTCTCGTGGATGGCAGGAGCGAGTGAAGACGGTCCTCGTGGTGCGTTTGCCAGTCGATACGGACGGCAGGAGACTGATGATATCAGCGTGACAGTGCCGCTGAAGACGGGGATGGCCGATGTCGACGCTTCCCCTTTCGCTGCCCCATCAGTGGGCATCTGCGGTTCGTCCGCGACTGCCTCCATGTCGAATGCCGAAATGCCGTCCTCTCGTGTTCGTGTCGAACGCGCCGAGCGGTGATCCCCCGGCAGCCGAACGCGCAGTCGCGACGATAAATGATCAGCCGTCGCTCCTCTCGCCCAGGAGGTGTCCCATGAGCAGGGCTCGCCCGATCAACTGCATCATCCCTCCGTACATTCTCGACAGGCTCCTCGACAGCGAAGACAGGGAGGTGCGCCAGGCCGCCATGGACACCCTGCTGGTCACCGCTCGCCTGCGGGGTGAGCGAGCGGTCCGGGCGTCCTTCGCCGGTGCGGCCGCCGCCGGTAACGGCCGGCGCACCATCTTCGACTGCGAGCAGGGGGAATCACTCCCCAACGCTGTCCTGGCCAGGCCGGAGGACGGCCCGGAGGTCGCGGACCCGTCCATCAACCGGGCATTCGACGCACTCGGCCTTACCCGCGATTTCTACAAGGAGGTGCTCCAGCGCAATTCGGTCGACGGCAAGGGGATGCGACTGGACGGATACGTACACTTCGGTTTCCAGGTCAACAATGCCTTCTGGGACGGGCGGCAGATGCTGTTCGGCGACGGGGACGGGAGGAAGTTCAAGAACCTCACAGGATCCCTCGAAGTGATCGCCCACGAGTTGACGCACGGAGTCACGGACAACACGTCGGAATTCGAGTACCACAATCAGCCCGGGGCCCTGAACGAGTCGATGTCGGATGTCTTCGGGTCGCTGGTCAAGCAGTGGTCCCTGAAGCAGACGGCGGAGGAGGCGGACTGGCTGATCGGCGCTGACGTGTGGACTCCGGGAGTCGGCGGCGACGCCCTGCGATCGATGAAGGACCCGGGGCACGCCTTCGACAACCCGCAGTTCGGAAAGGATCCCCAGCCCGACCGGATGAGCAAATTCATCCACCTGCCCGACACCAAGCGCGGGGACTTCGGCGGAGTGCACTTCAACTCCGGAATTCCGAACAAGGCGTTCTTCCTGACGGCAGCGCGCATCGGCGGATTCGCATGGGAGGCTGCCGGGACCATCTGGTACGAATCGCTCAAGGCGTCCAGTGCCGAGGACCAGTTCCAGGATTTCGCGGGCACCACCTTCCAGAAGGCCGCCGAACTGTTCGGCGCCGGCAGCCCCGAGCAGTCGGCCGTGCTGGCGGCGTGGCAGGAGGTGGAAGTCCCGGTCAGGGGCGTCCCGACCGGAGTCGCCCGGGTACGGACCTCCTCGGCCAACGGGAACGGTGGCGCGGGCCGTGAGGATGGCCTGGCGGCCCTCGCCAGGCAGATCGGGGCACTGAACGACAAGCTCACGGGGCTGGCCAAGGACATGGCCGCGCTCAGGGGCGCCAAGTGAAGATGACTCTGGAGGCCTACGGCGGGCTGGCGGCGGTGACCAATCTCCGCCGCCCGCCCGAGGTGCTGGACACGGACGCCCTGCCCGAGACCGCCAAGGCTGAACTGGCCCGGCTGCTGACGGAAGCCGCCGCGATGCCCCAGGAGGAGCAGGCCGGACACGCCAGGGACGCGATGAGCTACACGATCACGGCGGAGACCGGCGACAGCGTGACGGTCCTTGAACAGTCGGATGCCGCCATGACCCCTGCGTTCGCGGCCCTGCTCACCTCGCTCAGGAAACACTTCGCACAGCGATGATGCTCGGCTTGGCCTCAGTTGGCCTCAGTGGATGAACGGCTCGCCGTTCATCCACTGAGAGGGCTGTGCGGATCCCGCTCGTGAACGACCACGCCACTCAGCCCTCGTCGAAGAGGAGATCCTCGACCGGGTGCGTCATACGGATGGAGTGACCGTTGGTGACGGTGACGACGTGGTGCAGGCCCACGAGCCGCTCCCCGGTGGACAGGACCGTGAGCGTGTCCTCTTTGCCGGCGAGGTACGCGGGGAAGCAGGAGACCGACATGCCCAGGTCGAAGTAGTCGACCAGCCGCCGGAACAGCTTGGGCAGGATCACGACGTCGTCCGTGATGGTGGACAGCGCGGTGACCTTGAACCCGGTCGTGGTGACATCCTGCGGCCACAGTCCCTGGCCGGCGGTTCGGGCGCTCTGCGCGACCTTGGTGAGTTCCTCCCGCAGGTCGCGGAACAGGCTGGTGTAGAAGGTGGGGTAGACCAGGCCCAGTGAGGCCATGTGGTGGTTGGCGGTCTGCCGCAGCAACGGCACGTCGACCGTGACCGCTGTACCGCCGGTCGCGGGAGGCGCGCCTCGGCCGGCGAGGGCCACGGCGCGGTTGTGGATGTCGCCGCCCCCGGTGAGGATGTAGCCGGGCGTGGTCTCGGGTGTCGAGGCGGTGACCTTCTCCTTAGAGTCGCGCTCCATGGAGTTGAAGCCCAGCCAGGTGAGGAGTTCAGCCGCGGCGGCGTGGCCGAACTGCAGTGGCTGGTGTTCTCCGCCGTAGTGGGTTTCCAGCGCGTCGATGCCCTCCAGGCGGAGGGGGGCGTCACCGTTGACGGCATGCACGGGGTGCTTGCCTCCGACGAGCGTCCAGTCGTTGGGATTGTCGGCGACGAAGTGGACGGTGTCTCCGTCCGGCTCGGTGCCCTTCAGGCGGAACTTGCCCTGTATGAGCAGCATGGGCATGACGACTCCTCCAGGGGATGGATGGGGTGTGTGGAATCGATGGATCGGCTTACGAAGGCGGTTCCGCTCCGGCCTGTTCGCTCACCATGTACCGCGCGTACCAGTCGGGCCAGTTGGGGTCCTCCGCACCGGTGCGTGCCTCGTGTTCACCGTGAGCCGCCGAGGCGCGGCGGAGGGCGCTCGCCAGGTCCTCGGCCGACGCGAACGCTGTGGTCGCGGGGTCCAGGCGTCCCGGGAGCCGGGTGGTGATCTCTTGCAGGAGCCAGCCGTTGCCGTCAGGGTCGGTGAAGGACAGGAAGGAGCCGTAACTGCCGCGTTCCGGGTCGGGTCCCGGTACGCGGGCGTCGGTGCCGGCGTGATGGAACACGCCGCCGGCATCGTGGAACACCTCGCTCGGGCCGGCACCGCGCCGCGCCAACTCTTCGTGAGCGGCCTCGATGTCGTCGACCACCAGGTGCAGACCCTGCGCCGAGCCCGGCGCCTGCTCCGTGACGGACGTGCCGAAGATGACCGATGCCGGTGAACCCGGAGGGGTCACCTGAACCACCCGGAACTCGGCGTCGGGGGCGATGTCCGCGTCGAGTCTCCAGCCCAGCGCCGTGTAGAACTCCTTGGCTCGGTCGACGTCGTACACCGGCACCACGACGACCTCCAGTTTCATGTCCATCGTTCAGGTCTCCGTCTTGAAGGGGAAGGCAACGCCGGCGAGTCCGCGATGTCGGCGGCCCTGAACGGCGAGTCCGCAAGGCGCTGGAAGGCCCACGTCGAGGTTGCGCCCCGGGTTGCCGACCGGACGATCAGGGCACGACGAGCTGCTGGCCGCCGTCGATGTCGTAGGTGGCGCCGGTGAGGGCGCCGTTGGCCATGATGTGCAGTGCCAGGGCCGCGACATCCGCCGGACCGACCACTCGGCCGATGGGCAGTGTCTTCCGCAACTTCTCCCGGCGTGCTTCGAGTTGGTCACCGAGGAGGGAGGCCGACAGCGGTGTGTCCACGAACCCGGCCGCGATGAGGTTGACCCGGACCGGGGCCACTTCCAGCGCCAGGTTGGCGGTGAGCGCCGGCAGCGCCGCGGTGAGCGCGCCTGTCACGGCCATCCCGGACGCGGGCCGTCGGCCACCGGTTCCGCCGATGAACAACAGCGTTCCTCCGGCCCTGACCTTGTCACGGCTCGCCCGCCCCGCCGCCAGCATCATCGCGATACGCCCACCGAAGTCGCGTCCGGCGTCGGCCAGGTCGAGCGCGTCGAGGGGTGTGTACGACGGGCTGCCCGCCGTGACCAGCACATGGTCGACGAGCCCCGGCAGATCAAGCAGGAACCGCTCCAGGCGCTCGGTGTCCAGGGCGTCGAACGCGGCCGTTCTCAGGGGACTCAACTCGTCCGCCGCCCGCTCGAGACGATCGGCGTTCCGCGCCGCGAGCACCACCTCGCCACCGGCCGCACGCACCTGCCGCGCGGTCTCCAGACCGATTCCCGCGCTGCCGCCCACCACCACGACCGTTCGACCGGCCAATCCCTCGGCATCCGGACGGGCGCCTCCGGTCGCACTCACAGCGGGTCACCGCCGTGCCACCGCGATGCCCGGACGCCCCTCCGCGCGCCACAGATACTCATTCTCGTGTCTCCCGGGCTTGTACGAGCCGACCCTCAGGAGAGCCGTCTCGTCCGGCGGATCCTGCGTTTCCGAGGCCAGGCGAGTTCCCGATGGATCAGCGAAAGGATCGATTGCTGGGAGTGCGCCACGGCCAAGAACGGGGGAGTGGGCGGTCATGGGGCCTCCGCCACAGACGGAGTGCCCCCGCTGATTTCAGTCTGTCACTCGTCCCGCCGAGGCGCATCCGGGCCCGGGATCCCAAATGGGCGGGCGGAAGCGGTCGGTGGGAACTGGCTCGGCGTCGTAGTCGGCCGGACAGGCCGGCTACGACGCCGACGTCACCGTGGGTCCGGGGCGGGCCCACGGTGCGCTGCCCGATCCGTGGTGCGCTTCACGGGAGGCGGGAGGCCTCCGCGCCGCGGACGCGCAGGCGTACGGGGTGGGTCATGCGGTGCCGCAGGCGGTCCCGTTGAGGCTGAAGGCCGCGGGCTTGGCGAAGTTGCCGCCGTACGTCCCCTGGAAGCCGAAGGAGACCTTGCCGCCGGCCGGGATCTGCGCGTTGTAGGCGAGACCGCTCGCCGTGACGCTTCCGGACGACGGGGCCAGACTGGCGTTCCAGGCGCTGGTGATCTGCTGACCGGCCGGCAGCGTGAACCCCAGCTTCCAGCCGTCGACGGGGGAGGAGCCGGTGTTGGTGAGCGTGACGTCGCCGGTGAAGCCGCCCTGCCATACGTTCGGCGCGTACGACACGGTGCAGGCCGCCGGGCCCCCGGGGTTTCCGGAGTCCCCGCCGCCGGTGTTGATCGTGGAGGAGAACGAGGTGACCGCGAGGCCGGTGCCGTTCTGCCAGGGTTCGAAGCCCGCCTGAACGCTGGTCAGGTACCAGTTGTTCTGCGCCAGCCCCCGGGAGACGGCCTGCCGGACGAAGTCCATGACGTCGAAGTTCCAGCTGGAGATCGCCGACGGGGCCACGAAGGACAGGACGTCGTTGGAGCCGTTGTTGCCGGACCACACCTGCCACTGGCGCCCTGCCACGCCGGCCGTGCCCACCTGCGAGCCGACCGGCTGGATGGAGCCCACCTTGTTGAACCAGACCATGATCTCGGTCCGGTTGACCCCGTCGGTGCGGGGTGTGGGGTCGAGCCAGATGTCGTACGCGGCGTCGTACGCCGCGTCGCTCACATAGCTGTAGGAAATGCCGGTCGGTGCGCTGGATATGGCGCTGAGCCGCGCCGGGAGACGGGTGCCCGGCGAGCAGTTGGTGTAGTGGCAGCCGTTGTAGAGGGACGGGTAGGACTTCGGGGCGCCGTTGGTCGGGACCGAGCCGTCGGCCTGGGTGATCCTGAATCCCGAGTCGGTGGCGGTGATGCACTGGGTCTGGCTGGTGCCCCAGCGGTTGTTCTGAACGACGTATCGGCCCTGGATCGTGGTCGTGCCGAACGGTTCGCAGATCGAGGTGTCGGCGTGTGCCGCCGGGGCGGTGCCGAGCAGTGCCGCCAGGGTGGCGAGCGAGGTGAGCAGTGCGCCTGACAGGGCGTGCGTCCTGGTGCGGAGGGGGTGCCGTGAGGTTCGCATGCGGGTCCTCTCGGAGGGGTGGGGAGAGAGCGCGGGAGCGCCGGGAGCAACTGAGTTGGGAGCGCTCCCATCACCTCCGTTTCGGGGGACTGTAGGAGAGCGTCGTGACCCTGACAAGGCAGGGCACAGGATCCCGTGGAAACTCCTTCGAAGACGCAGGTCGGCGATGCGGGCCGGGTACGGCGACTCGACGGCCACTGAACTGGGAGCGCTCCCGATACCCCGTCGGGCGCGCCGCCTCACCGCGCACGCGGGTCCCCGCCGTCCCACCGGTCGGCGGCGTCGATCAAGCCGAGTCGCGCAGTACCAGTTCCGTCCGGAGGATGACGTGGCGCCACGCCACGGACGGCTCCTCGATCTCCTGGAGGAGGAGCTGGACCATGGTCCGGCCGATCTCCTCGAGCGGCTGACGCACCGTCGTCAGTCGTGGCGCGGTCCGCTCGGCCAGCGGGAAGTCGTCGAAACCGATGACGGCGACGTCCTCCGGCACGCGGCGTCCCGCCGCTCGAAGCGCGGCCAGGGCGCCTTCGGCCGTGGTGTCCGAAGCGGCGAGGACACCGTCGATCTCCGGGTGCAGTTCGAGGAGGCGGGCCATGGCCCGGTGGCCGCCCTCCTCGGTGAAGTCGCCCTCGCCCACCCACGACGGCGGGGCGTCCAGGCCGCCCAGTGCGAGGGCCTCCCGGTAGCCGCGCAGCCGGCACTGGGCGACGTACATGTCGAGCGGCCCGGTGATCGTGGCGATCGCCCGCCGTCCCGTGGCCAGCAGATGGGCGACCGCACCGCGGGCACCGCCTGCGTTGTCCGCGTCGACGTAACTGACGCGCTCGTCGCTTGAACGGCGTCCCATCAGCACGGTCGGCATCCGGGCCTCCGCGAGCATGTCGGGCAGCGGATCGTCGGCGTGAACGGACATCAGCAGAACGCCGTCGACCCGCCCGCCGCGGGCGTACTCGAGGAAGCGCCGCCGCTCTGTGTCCGAGCGGACCAGGGTCAGCAGCAGTTGCGGCCCGGTGCCGGCCAGCGCGTCGCCGATCGCGTGGACGATCTCGGAGAAGAACGGCTCGGCGAACTGCCGCCATCGCGGCTCCGTCATCACGAGCGCGACGGCGTCGGCCCGCTGCCCGGCGAGGGAACGTGCCGCCAGGTTGGGCACATAGCCCAGTTCCGCGATGGCTCGCTGCACGGCTCGCCGCGTCGAATCCTTGACGCCCGCCGCGTTGTTGACGACCCGGGAGACGGTGCCCCGGCCCACCCCGGCGCGGGCGGCCACCTCCTCGAGTGTCGGAGCGCCCGGCTGCCGCCTGCCCATGACCACCTCCCCGGAGATCACCCGATACTACGGCGCGGACGACACCGGGCACAGGCCTTCCCACGGCTCCAGACCCCGGAACTCCCGTGCCCGGTCCGGGACTCCGGTGCGAGCCTGCGCAGGTACCCGGCCAGCGGCCTGTGGCTGGAAGCCACCGCTCACCGGCGGCCGGCCGAGCCAGTCAGTGCACCAGAAGGTCGATCACGCCCGCCAGGCCCTCCTCGCCGCTGCCCTGGGCCAGGCGGCGGCGCATCAGCTCGAAGTAGGAGCCGAGCAGTTCAGGGCTGACACCCTGCTGCTCGGCGGTGCTCAGGAAGGTCTGCGTGCCGGCCACCTGCATGGCGAGACTGGAGACGACACCCTCGGTGTAGTCGCCGCTGCGCAGCTGATCGGCGGTCTGGTGAACTGCCGGAGCCATCGCGACGAGCCAGTCGGCCAGCAGCGGGGCGAGCGAGACGGGGTCGATGTTCTCCTTGCGGATCAGTGCGAACGCGTGCGCGGCCCCGGCGAACATCCCGTACATTGCGCTGAGCAGGGCCACGTCGTGCAGGGCCGCGAAGCCCGCGTCCTGGCCGACGTACACGGTGCCGGCCGGGACGGCCAACGTCTCCTGGTGCCGTTCGAACAGCTTCGGCGAGCCGCTGTAGAAGACGTAACCGCCGGCTTCCGGGATGCCGATCATCGGAGGGACGGCCATGATCCCGCCGTCCAGGTAGCGGGCGCCGCGCTCGCCGACCCATTCGCCGCGAGCGCGGGCCTGGGCAGGGGTGCTGGTGGTCAGGTTGACCAGGTCCTTGCCCGCCAGGCCGGTCCCTGCCAGCACCTCCTCGACCGAGGAGTCGTCCAACAGGCAGACAACGACAAGGGCATTGGACGCGACCGCCTCAGCGGCGCTGTCCGCGACTCTTGCGCCCTCGGCGGCGAGTGCCGCGGTGCGGGCCGGAGTTCGGTTCCAGACGGTGAGCGGGTGACCGGCGGCAAGCCAGGCGCGAGCCAGCGCGGTTCCCATCCCGCCGAGCCCCAGCAGGGTGATGGAGGTCTTCTCAACAGTGTGCTGCGTCATGCCGACAAGGCTGGTGACGGACCTGAAGGTGATCAAGTACGCACTTCCGAGTGGGTGGTTACCCTGGGGTGAGCGAGCACTTCAGAAGGGTGAGGCATGACGACGCTGAACCGGCCGGGCGGGCCGGATGGCCACGTCTGCGGGATCGACAGCGCGATGGAGGTGATCGGTGGCAAGTGGAAGGTACTGATCCTCTGGGCACTTCATGAGCACCCCCAGCGCCGTTTCGGCGAGCTGCGCCGACTGCTGCCGGGCATCACCGAGAAGGTGCTGGCCTCCCACCTGCATGAAATGGAAGCGGACGGCGTCGTGCGCCGTGTGTCCTACGACGAGGTGCCGCCCCGCGTCGAGTACTCCTTGACCGAGGACGGCGTGCGCCTCAATGACGCGCTCCAGCCTTTGGCCGCGTGGGGACGCGAGCGGTCGACCGGAGTTTGAGAGGAACGCGCCTCGCACACGCTCACTCGGCGCCGGCCCCTGGACGCCGTCATGCACAGCCGGACCTCACCCAGCCTGCGGAGCGTGGATGTGTGGAAGAGTTGGGCGACGTTGCCCACGCCGGCCGGACGAGGCCGAACCGTGTGGTCGACGGGACCGGGAGTCGTTCCATGGCCGATGAGATCACGCTGCGTCCGGTGACCGCCGACGATCTCGACGTCTTCGAGCGCGAGTTCAACGGACCGGAGGGCGCCGGCCCGTACCAGTGGTTCGGCTTCGGTTCACCGGCCGGCCTGCGCCGGCGGTTCGCGGAGACCGGTCTGCTCAGCGCCGACGGCGGCGTGCTCTGCGTCGCGGAGGCGGGCCGGACGGTGGGCCGGGTCGAGTGGTTCGCGAGCACCTGGGGGCGGCCGGCCACCTCGACCTGCTGGACCCTCGCGATCGGCCTGGTGCCCGCCGTGCGCGGCCGCGGCATAGGCACCCGGGCCCAGCGGATGCTGGCCGCGTACCTCTTCGACCACACCAGGGCCGAACGTCTCCAAGCCTGGACGGACTGCGCCAACCTCGCCGAGCAGCGTGCGTTGGAGAAGGCGGGCTTCGTCAGGGAAGGGGTGCTGCGCTCCGCGCAGTGGCGCGGCGGGCGGTGGCAGGATCAGGTGATCTTCTCCCTGCTTCGCGCGGAGCGGCCCGGCAGTGAGCCAGGGACCTGAGCAGCCCCGTACGCCTACCAGGCCACTGGCAGCTCAAGTGGGAACCGTCTGATCGTGTTCGTGTCCCATCGCACTTCCTCCGGCGCCACCGCCAGCCTCAGACCGGGGAATCTCTCCACCAACCGGCCGATGGCCACTTCGAGCTCGGCCATGGCCAGAGGCATCGCGATGCATCGGTGTCCGCCCCAGCCGAAGGTCATGTGCGGAGCGCTGTGACGGTCGAGGTCGATGACGTGCGGGTCGGGGTAGCGCTCCGGGTCACGGTTGGCTGTCAGGTACGACACGTGGACGAAGTCGCCTGCCCGGATGTGCGCGCCGTCGAGTTCCACGTCCTCGAGTGCCACCCGGGGAATTCCGACCCCCTTGCGGAACGGGATGCAGCGGAGCATCTCGTGCAGGACGTCGGTCATGGTCTCGGGCCGGCTCCTGAGGTGCTGCAACAGCGCGGGTTGGGTCAGGAGGAGATAGGCGATATTGCTGATCTGACAGGTTGCCGTGTCCTGGCCGCTGAGCGCCAACGTCAGGGTCATGACGGCCAGTTCTCTGTCGTCGAGCTGTTCCTCGCCTTCCTGCGCCGCGGCCATCGCGCTGATGAGGTCCGAGCCGGGTGACTTCCGGCGCTGAGCGACCAGTTCGGCGAAGTAGTCCGCCAGATCGGCCTTGGCCTTCGTGGCGGCTTCCTTGTTATCCGCACCCACGACGAGCAGTTGGTGCACGGCATCCTGGATCCAGGGCCATTCCTCCCGTTCGATACCGAGGAGGTCCAGGACGGCATGCTGGGGGAGCTTGTCGGACAGGTGCTCGACCACGTCCGCAGGCGGTCCCTGGTTCTCCATCTCGTCCAGCAGGCGGTCCGCGAGCCGGACGATCCGGTGCCGCATGCCGTCGACCTGCTGCTGCGTGAAGGCCTGCGAGGCCAGGTGACGCACGCGACTGCTGTGCGGTGGGTCCATCACGTTGATCGATTCCGGCGAGACGATGGGCTCCGGTGTCATCCGGGGGTAGTCCTGACCGATGATGCCCGCCCTGCTGAACCGCTGGTCGGTGGTCACCTGCTTGACGGCGTCGAAGCTCGTGACCAGCCAGGCGTCGGCGTCGCCGTAAGGAAGCCGGATGCGCACCGGGGAACCGCGTCGCATCAGGGACCCGAGCGAGGGATCGAACTCCAGGGCTCTGCTGAAGTCGAACGGGCAGGTGAGTGTCTCGTTGTCCGCTGTCATGATCCGGCTCCTCCGGGCATGGGTACGACGTTGGTGGTGTCCACGGCCTTGCGAACGGCTTTGGCGAGCCTGACCGCGTTGCCGACGGCCCAGTAGTGGACGAAGAACAGACGTGGCTGGTCCTCGAGGTTGTGGTGGTGCACCTCGACGAGTTCGATGCCACCGCGTCGCAGAGTCGTGAGGACGGGCTGGACCTCGCTGGCGATCATGACCAGGTCGCCGCTGAGAGCGGCCCTTCCGCCGCCGAGTGGCTGGAAGTTGACCGAAGTGGTGGACCCCAGCCCCGGAGGCAGCACCAGATGGCCGTCGGCGACGGTCTCACGGCGGACAAAGGTGCTCTTGTAGATCACACCGTCAGTGACGCCTTTGACGCCCATCGCCGCGTCGATGGCGGTGGTGTCCAGATCGACGGGCGGCGACGACGTGGTGGGCTCGGCAGGCGGGGTCCCGGTGCGGTCGAGTGCCGCGCGCAGGCCCCGGGCGACAGCCACCGGATCGTGACCGTGGGCGTGCACATGGAGCCACCAGACATCCGGCTTGTGGGCGAGCAGGTGCTTGTGGAGGGCGGTTTGCATGATCCCGTGCTGCTGCAGGACATCGCAGAAGCGCTGCAGTTCGCTTTCGGCGACCACGACGTCGCCCATGAGGAGCGTGCTGCCATCCGCGTACCGGACGAAGGACACGTGTGTGCCCAGGGCGAGCGCGGGATCGATGTGAACGCCGTGGGAGAAGACCTTGAGGTCCCGGCGCGGAAAGGCCGTGTGGTACATGAATCGCTTCATGTCACCGGCTCGGCCGAACGCCGTGCCCACGTCCGCCCAGTCCGCCAGCTTGGTCATCACCGGCTCGACCAGGGCGTGGTCCCGCTGGGCGGACATGGTGCCGGCCCGGGCCGGCGCGGCGCTGAGCGCGGGCGCGAGGGCGGCCGCGGCCAGCACCCGGCGCCGGGAAGTCGTGAGTGGGGATCGTGAGTCGTGCTGTCGCTTGTCAGCCATGGCATATGCCTCCTGGCTTGATCGAATCATCGCGATCCGCGTTGGGCGGTGATCGACGCAGCCACGTCCCGCAGGTGGACTAATCCACGAGCAAGAAGCGCGACACTCGGCCGCCCGATCGTGGCCCTGACCCGGGCGGCCCGGACAGCCCGGACGGCCCGGACCGGATCATCGAGCTGTCCCTGTCCGGATACGCCGGCCTGGACAGCGACGCCGCCGACGGAGCGGCCATCGCCGCCCACGTCCCGCTCGCTCCCGAGAGGTGGCACCGTGATGACCCTTGCGGGTCGACCACGGTGCCGGGCCGCGCGGAGTCGTCAGGCCGTGAGGGCCTCGTGAAGGGTGGTGTGGCAGGGGATGACAGTGTCGACCCCCACGATCTGCAGGGTGCGCAGCACGGAGTCGGGGATGCCGGCCAGCCGCAGCCAGCCGGCTGTCTGAGAGAGGGCGCGGTGGGCGGTGAGGAGGACGTTGATGCCGCTGGAGTCCATGAAGGTCACTTGCCGCATGTCGAGGACCACGCGGGGCCGGTCGGCGAGACCGCTGACATCCAGGGCGTTGACAAGAGGGCCGGCGCTGGCGTGGTCGATCTCGCCTGTCACGGTCACGACGGTGATGCCGTCGGCGGCGGTGGATACCACCGTCAGCGGTGCGGGCCCGTGCGCGTTGTCGTCCACTGCAGCTTCCTCGATGTTCTCGATATCCGGTACGAGCCGGCTTTTTGACTGGATCAGTGCCCGGCATCGTATGAGGCAACGCCCCTGTGTGGTCCAGCCAACAGACACTGATTGGCTGATGCGTGTGCGCGAGCCGATCACGGGTACGAGTGTCGGGAAATGTGAGGTGGTGGAGGCGAACCGGATGAAACAGGCTTTGTCGGGTGAGGGCAGAATGGTGCCCCACGGCGACGGCCACCTACGTGCCGCGGCGGCCCTGGACGGACAGGGCGGCTGCATCGCCGAGGCCCGCCACCTGGCCGCGGACTTCCTGTCCCTGGCGCGGAGCGAGCACCGCGTTCCCGTCTCCCAGCGTGCCCTGGAGCTGACACAGCTGGTGGTGAGCGAACTCGTCACCAACGCCCGCAAGTACGCCGCAGGCCCGATCCTGCTGGACCTGCGCATCGCCGGTGATCTGGTGGAGGTGCAGGTGTGGGACTCCGACCCGGGCCTGCCGGTGGCCCGGGTCGCTGACGTCCGCCGGGTCGGGCAGCACGGCCTGGAGATCGTGATCGCCGTCTGCCGGAGCGTCGAAGCCGTACGGGAGCCGGTCGGTAAGCGCGTCACCGCCCGTCTGCCCCTCACGGACGACGCCTCCGGCACCGGCTCCACGGACCGTCGCTAGGCGCTGGCCAGGACGGCACCGCTGCGCATGCCACCTCGGTCAGTCGATGCCTTCGACGATGCGGAAGTCGCGCTCGACGCCGTCGGAGAGGGCGACCAGCGCCTCCTGGTAGGCCGCGCTCTCGTGCGCCGCGACGGCCTGCTCGAAGCTGTCGAACTCGACCAGGACGGTGCGCTCGGCGATTCCGGCGTCATGCGCCACGACCCGACCGCCACGGACGAGCGTCCGACCGCCCCCGGCCTTGACGGCCGGACCGGCCAGCTTGTTGTAGGCAGCCAGCTTCTCAGGGTCCGAAATGGTGCGGTAGACGCTGACCCAGTAGCCCTTGGGCATGGAACCTCCAGTGTTGGGATGAGTGCATCTGACTTATGGGTTGGTCCCGGACGAGCGTCGGCGGGCGAGAGCGAGGCTTGTCAGCGTCGTGATCGCCATGGCGCCGATGCCGACCAGCGCCGCGGTGGTGTAGGCGCTGTCGTCGGGGAAGAGGTGGCCGGGGCCGGTGCCCGCGGCGAGGATCAGGCCGCCGATGGCGCTGCCCAGGGAGTACCCGACGCTGCGGACGACGTAGTTGAAGCTCATGGCGCTCGACGTCTCGCTCTTGGGGGTGACGGCCAGGATGACGCCGGGCATGGCGGCCGAGAAGCCGCCGACGCCGAAGCCGAGCACGCCCATCGCCGCGAACAGTTCGGCCAGGTTCGACCGGGCCGCGGCGAAGAGGACGAACCCGCCGCCGATGACGACGGCGCTGCCGGCCAGGAGCAGGGGGTCGGCGATCCGCGTCCGGACCCGCGGCGTGAGCTTGCCGGCGACGAACCCCAGCACCGAGAAGGGCATGAGGACCAGACCGGCGACGAAGGTCGTCAGCCCGAAGCCGTAGCCGGCGCCGTGCGGCGTCTGCGCGTACCGGGTGATGAGCGTGAGCAGGAGGTACATGCCGATCCCCCCGACGAACATGGCGAGGTTCGCCCCGGCCACCGCCGGGTGCCGGACCGCCCGCACATCGATCAGGGGCGTCGTGCTGCGCAGCTCGATGACGGCCCAGACACAGAGCAGCACCACCCCGACGACGGCGAGGCCCGCCGCCACGGCGAGGTGCCGGCTCCACAGATTCCGTTCGCCGGCGAGGAACAGCACCAGGAGCAGGGCAGCGGCCAGGACGACCGCGCCTGTCACGCCGACGTGGGCGGAGCGGCCTTCAGGGGCTTCGGGCATGGAGCGCCACGCGGTCAGGAGGGCGGCGGCGGTGACGACCAGGCCGAGGCCGTAGGCGGCCCGTACCCCGCCGAGCTCGGCGAGCAGTGCGGCCAGCGGGTAGCCGACGCCGGCCCCGATGATCGAGACCACCGAGATCAGGGCGATCACGGCCGCGCTGCACTCCTCGGGGAGGTGGTCCCGGGCCACGCCCATCATCAGCGCCGTCAGCCCGAGCCCGACGCCCTGGGCCGCCCTGCCGGCCAGCAGCCACGCGAACGGCAGCGGCAGCACGGTGAGCGCGCTGCCGGCGACGACGACCGCCAGCGTGGCGAGGATCGTGGCCCGCCGGTGCGGGCCGGCTCCGAGCCGGCCCAGGACCGGCGTGGCGACGGCGCCGCTGAGCAGCGCGACGGTCAGCGTCCACTGCGCGCTGCCGAGCGAGACGTGGAACGAGGTCGCCACGCTGGTGATGAGCGGCGTCCCGAGGCTGGCGACCGCCGCCACGACCAGAGCGATGAACATCAGGGCGGGGACGAGCAGCCGCGCCTCGGAACTCGCCACCGGGAACGCCTTCCCCGTGACCCCGCCGACCGGCTGCCCGGTCACTGCTTCGGCCCTTCGCGGTCCTGGCTTTCGAGCTCTGCCAGATGCTGCAGCGCCGGAAGGGCCGCCATCAGCGCCTCGACCTCGTCGCCGGTGAGCTCGCCGATCAACCGCTCGAACGCGTGGACGCCCTCCTGGCGCCGCGTCCGGACATAGGAGGCGCCGGCCTCGGTCAGGCACACCAGCGTGACCCGCTTGTCGGACGCGTCGCCCCGCCGCTCGACCAGGCCGGCCTCCTCCATCACCCGGACCAGGACGGTCATCGCGGGCTGGGTGACGCCCTCGACCGCGGCCAGATCGGTGATGCGCCGCGGGCCGGTCCGGTCCAGGGTGGCCAGGGTGGCGGCGGACGTCAGGCTCATGTCCCGGGGCAAGCGTCTCGCGGCCCTGGTGGCCAGAGCGTAGAGGGCTGCCCCGACGGCGGCGGACGCGCCAGGAGCGGTGTCTTGACGACTCATGCTCAAAGCATAGCGTTTTTATATTTATAGTTTATGAAAATTGCGGACTGGCGCGGGCGGCCTCGATCACTGGGAGCCGGTGACGTCGCGGTGCGCTGCCGCATCGAGGAGCGGCTGAGCCTTCAAGAACCCGCCGACGGCCCCTACCGGCCGCGCCCGCCCACGGCATCCAGCAGTACCTCGAATGGCCGCCTCGGTGGAAGCCGTACGAGCGGCCACGTCGTCCGCGTCGAACTCCGCACGGCGTGTGACCGGCAGGGAGGCCCGGCGGTTGGCCCGCCGGGCGCCCGGTGCGGAACCGGGCGAACGGCAGCCGCCGCTTCCGGAGATCCGGTGAGGCCCCGGACGCGGCGCGGGCTGCTCGCGACGGCTCAGGCCCCGGGGCCGTCGCGCAGCAGGCGTCGGGCCACCTCGGTGCGGGCCGCGGCGAGTTCCGCGGCGATCCGCTCGGTCCGCCTGGCCTGCGGCACCACGGCTGCCGCCAAGGGCTTCCCGCCGAGAAGGCAGGCGCGCCGCAGATGGGTCGGCGGGTGAGTGGCGTCGACCTGGTGTCCGCGCAGGGCCCCGGCGCGCCGCTGCCGTTCGTACTCGTGCTCCGGGATGGACGCCGCGTACGCGGTGAGCAGCCCCCACAGCTCGTCGGCCCGGGCCTTGGCCTCCCGGGCGGACCTCGACCCACCGAGGGCGGCACGGTTGGCCTCGCTGCGCAGCAGCACGGCGAGCGGCTCGGTGATGAGCAACCGGTCCATGAGGCCCACCGCCGCCTGTGTGGAAGCGGTGCGGGCGGCCAGCCGGTCGGCGAGGTACTCGGCCCGCATCCCGGCCCGTGACGTCAGCCGGACGAGCAGCACCAGCAGCCCCCGGACCAGCAGGCGTGGCAGCACGTAGAGGGCGTTGACCACCATCTCGATCGCGGACGGGTGCGGGAGCGGCTGGAGGGTGTGGTGCCAGAGGGCCAGGGTCCGCCCCGCCGTGCCCACCACCAGGCCGTTGCGCGTGTCGCCGTTGGCGTAGTGGGCCAGCTCGTGGCCGAGCAGCGCGATCCGCTCGCCGGGCGTGAGGACCTCCCACAGCGGCATGCCCAGCACCAGCAGCCGCCGACCGCGCACACCGTACGTCATGACAGCGGCGTTGATGCTTCCGTCCACGGCGATCGCGTGCACGCTCCGGGTGCCGACCGCCCGTGCCACCTCGTCCACCAGGGCGAAGAGTTCGGGCGCGGCGGCGCGGACCAGTACAGGCCGGTCGTCGGGCAGGCGGCGGACCCTCGGAGCGAGCGCCCAGGCCGGCACCAGAGAGACCAGACCCGCCACCATGCCGACGCCGCCCCAGTCCGCCACCACACCCCAGACACCGCCGCCGGCAAGCGCGAGGGTGACGCCGTGCACGAGCAGGGCGAGCGCCGTGGCCGTCACCGCCGAGGCGTCGCGCCGCGGGTGCGGTTCCCGCCCGCTCAGCATCTCGGCGAGCAGCTGCTCGCCGTGTCGCCGGGCCAGGGCGCGCTCGACTCGGTCCAGCCGCCCCGTGTCCGGCCGTGGCTCCTCGGGGTCCACGTTCCAGTCACAGGCGGCGCACCAGACGGTGAACCGGCTGTCGCCGCGGATCTCCGTGCCGCACTCCGGGCACGGTTGTGTCGTTTCTCCGGCGATGCCGAGCATCACGGTTCCCCCTCTTCCGCGGCCCCTCCCCGAGCCGCCACCTGCAAGTACGGGCCCGATCTGATCACATGGCGGAGCCGCGGTGAAGGCGTGCTCGTCCGTACGGGCCGAACCGTGATCCCGCAGCGATCGTCGGGGGGTGGCGGGGCGGCGGGTCAGGCGGGACGCGGGGCGGAGCCGACGGTGGCCGGTCGCCGTCCCGCTGGAGACCGCCGCCTTCCTACGAACCCTCCGTGAACGCGGTGGCGTGGTCGGCGGTCCACTGGCGAAGCGTTCGGGGCGCCGTCCCGAGGATGTCGGCCACCGCGGTGGTGACGTACGCGGGCCGTCCGACCGCCGCGCGCCACGCGGCGAGCAGCATGTCGACGACCGAGCTGGGCGCCGTACCCTCCGACAGGCTTCGGAACTCGTCCGGCGTCATCTCCTCGAACGCGATCCGGCGCCCCAGGGCGTCAGCGATGACGTCCACCTGCGCTGCTTGGGTCAGTGATTCGGGCCCCGTGAGGACGTAGTCGCCTCCGACGTATCCGTCCTGACGGAGCGTCCGCGCGGCGACGGCTGCGACGTCGTGGTCGTCGACCGGTGCCGTCTCGGCGGCGCCGTAAGGCCACCGGACGACGTCGCCGGCCCGGATCGCGGGCGCCCACCAGGCCAGCGCGTTCGACGCGAGCATCCCCGGCCGGATGATCGTCGACTCGAGTCCGGTGGCCGCGATGAGCCGCTCGATGTCGGCGTGCAGCACCGCCATGGGGTTGGGCTGCTGGAAGAAAGGGTGCGGCGTCCGGTGAGGGGAGGACAGGAAGACGACCCGCCGCACGTGGGCTGCCAGCCGCTCGACGACTGCCGCGGCGGTCTGGGGAGGGGCCGTCCAGACGAGGAAGACGGCACCGGCGCCGTTCAACGCCGGGTCGAGCGAATCGGGCACGGTGAGGTCGCCGGTGAGCACCTCGACCTCCGCCGGCAGCGTCGTCGCCGCCTCGGAGCGACGGATGAGGGCGCGGACCGGCACGCCCGCGTCGAGGAGTTGGTCGATGACGACGCGGCCGACCCGGCCCGTCGCCCCGGTTACGAGCACGGGAGGGATCTCCATCTGATTCATGCGCCCATGAAAACGTTACTCGGTTAAAAAAGCAACTCGGTTAGGAATGTTACAGTGGTCATATGAGCGAGCCGACGGGACTGCGGGCCCGCAAAAAGGAGCGGACGCGCGATGCCATCGGCGACGCGGCCGTCTCGCTGTTCCTGGAGCGCGGCTTCGACCGTGTCTCGGTCAACGACATCGCCGCGGCGGCCGAGATCTCCAAGCCGACCCTCTTCCGGTACTTCCCCACCAAGGAAGACCTGGTGCTGCACCGGTTCGCGGACCACCAGGGCGAGGCGGCGCGCGTCGTGCGTGACCGTGGATCCGGCGTCGAGTCGGTGACGGCGCTGCACCGGCACTTCCGGGCCGGACTCGATCGGTACGACCCCGTCACCGGCCTCAACGATCATCCCGAGGTGGTGGCGTTCCATCGGCTGGTGTTCACCACGCCGAGCCTGGCGGGACGGCTCACGCGGTACCAGCTCGAGGACGAGGAGGCACTGGCGCACGCCCTCGGCGAAGGCATCCGGGCACGCCTGCGAGCCGCCCAGGTACTCGCGGTCCAGCGGGTGCTCGCCCGGACCAACTGGCAGAAGATCGCCGACGGTCGGACCGCCCACGACGTCCACCCCGAGGCCGTGGCCGATGCCGACCAGGCGTTCGACCAGCTGCGGTGACAGGCGACGCTGCCGGGCGAAGAAGGCTCAGCGGCCCGATGCGCGCATGGCCACGGGCCCGGCCGGACCGCTTCCGCGGATGTCGGCGGTTACCCCCTTGTCGCGTATCCCTGGCAGCCCGGTGTGAACTGTGTCTCGCGCCGGTACTTCGAGCCCGGCGCGCGCCCCTCAGCCGTGCGCGTCGCCTGTCAGTGGGGGAGACTTCCGTGTACGAGCCCCGCCGCCCTGTTCGCCGGGCGGCGTCAGTCGTTCAGGCCGCGCCGCCTCCCCGCTCGACCGCCCCGGCTCCGTGACCACGGCACCCTTCAACACAGACGAGGCGACCCCATGCACGAGATGGATGCCCTGCTGCGCGAGTACGACCGCGCTCGCGCCTACACCGACGAGCTGTGGCGGGACCTCACGCCGGACGAGGTGACCTGGCGCCCGAACGAGAACTCCAGCGCCATCGGCTGGCACCTCGGGCACCAGGCCCATGTCGCGCACTTCATGGTCCGCAACCTCATCGCGGCCGAGCCCAGTCCGGACCCGGAACTGGACGGACTGATGGACTCGGCCAACCCCGAGCGGTTCCGTGGAGCCCTGCCCACCATCCAGCGGCTCACCGACTTCCGCACCACGGTCGCCGAACGCGTGCATGCCCGCATGGGTGACATCGCCGCCGGCCGGGTCGGAGCCCCGACGCAACTCACGATCGTCGCCACTCACCTGCTCACGGCGCTCATCAACCACGAGTACCAGCACGACCAGTGGATCAGCGAGGTGCGCGGCAACGATCTCGGCCACGTACTGCCGCCGGATCCCGACTGCGACAGTGTCCGGCGCATCGACGGCTACCTCGTCATCGACGGGCTGTAGTCGCGGTGAGCGGGTGCTAGCCGGGGCCCGCGTCCCGTGCACCGTGCCGCTGCTCGCGTGCGTAACGGCGGGCCGGGGCGTGGAAAGCTTCCTTCGGCTCCCGGTGCCAGCCGGAGGCCGGGGTCGAACGGGCGGTCCTGGACTGTCCTGGTGATCGAGTAGCTGGCCATGTCCAGGTCGTGCGACGGATCGCCGGGGCGGTGCGGGGCGTCGGGAGTCACGAACTCGAACGCCATCGCCGCGTACAGGCCCAACGACGAGAAGACGACGAGGAGTTGCATGAGGTACGCGGCCTGGGTGCGCTCGCTGCGGACCAGGTGGCCCTTGATGTCCTGGGACGCTTGTCGTGGTCGACCACGTCCCAGCCCATGCCGGCGGTCTCGGGCGCACCGACGTAGGCGCAGGTGCCGAACTCGGTGATGGCCAACGGCTTGCCGCCGGCGAAAGTCGCACGTGCCGAGGTCTCGGCGGAACGGCCGGTGATCGCGGGTAGCCTTCGGCGGTGCGCACGGTCGAGCTTCTGTTGGATGAGGCGGCGGAGCTGGCGGTTCGGGAGGCCTGGCGGCGGCTCGCGGACGCGGGGCTGCCCAGTCAGGCGCGCCACCGCTCACCGACCAACAGCCCGCACCTCACCCTGGCCGCCTGCCCGGAGTTGACCGCCCCGATCCGCTGGGAGCTGGCCGAGGTGGCCGCCGCTCTGCCGCTGCCGGTGCGGTTCACCGGTGTGGTCCGCTTCGAGCGGCCGACCTCGGTGCTGGCCTGGGCGCTGGACCTCGACTCCACGCTGGCCGGCCTGCACCGCCGGGTGTGGGAGGCGGTGGCCTCGGACAGCCCGCCCGAGACCCTCAACCCCTTCCACGAGCCCGGGCGCTGGAGCCCGCACATCACCCTCGGCCGTACGCGCCGGGCTGGTGCTTTCACCGGCCGACGGGTCCCCGAACTGCTGCCGGCGCCGCCCCTGTCGGTCCGGCTCATCACCCTGCGCAGCTACGACACCGAGACCGGCGCGCTGGAGGTGCTGGAGCCCCGCCCGTGATCCGTCGCCCTGCCGGAGACTGGCCGGCGCACTCCGAAGTGGCGGCCTCCAGGGGGCGCGGTCCTCCCACTGGATGACGCCAGGGTGATGCCGGACTGACGGCGCGCTCGTAGCGTGAACCGGGACTTCCCGGGCGCCCCCGCCCAAGCACGGAGCCCGAACCCGGGATGCCGAGCCACTGTGGCCCAGCCGCGCCGCCGCACGCTGGAGGACCGCATGAGACCGGCCTCAAGGGTGCCACCCAGCGCATTCCGACGGCATTCGCCGCTCACCACCGGGCGGCCACGGTTACGCCGGCCGCAAGCTCACCTCAGGAGGTGATGACGTGAGGATTCCCGCCAACGCTGCCAACAACTCGCGTCAGCGGGCGCATCGGACGCTGGCGAGACACAAGAGGTCGCCAGTCTGCATGGCGTTGAGCCTGCTGGTCCTCCTGCTGACGACCACGGTGCTGGGCTGCTTCGGCGTCGCGGACCTCGAGTCCGCGCTGAACTTCCCCGGCCGTGTGACCGGCGCGGCGCTCATCGTTGCCGCCATCATCACGTTCCTGGGTGCTGCCGCCGTCGTGGACCACTGGATCTGGCGCTGTTTCCCCTACTCCGGGGCGGTGGCGCTGGTCGGTGCGGTCGTGGCCCTGTTGAGCAACGTCCTGCTCCTGGTCGGGATTCTGAAGGACGGTGATTCCACGGTCTACCTCGCGGTGTTCTGCGCCCTCACGGCGGGATCGGTGGGGGCTGTCTTCGCGGTGTGGCGGACGTCGGTCGTCATCCCGGCTCCTAAGCGGGTGGCCGCCACGCTGATCGTCACCTCCATGATCGCGGTGGGTAATTTCGGCTACCAGAGTCTGTACATGCCGTCCCAGCGTGAGGCGGATCCTGTCATCAAGCTGATCACAGGGCCTCCGGTGAAGAGCAGGGACGGCAAGGCGTTCTCCGTACCGGTCAACATCACGATGGAGAACCACAGCGAAGTGGCCTTCTATGTACTCGGCGACATATTCCACGCCATGGCGCAACGGGTGCCGCTGAGTACGAAGGACCGGCTTCGCCAGCAGTGGCGCGACGATTCCGTGCAGTGGCCGTATTTCGAAGGTGCCAATCCGCTCTCCCGTCGCGAGATTCACCAGCCCGGCCAATTGGTGGAGGCGCAACCATGGATGCCCTACGGCCGGTGGATCGACGCCGGCGGCAGCTTCTCCGCCCGCATGGTGCTGCAACTGCCCATGAACACGCCGTACGACCAGGTGACCTTCTACGCCAGCGCGAGCCTCGCACGCAAGGACCGGATGTCCGTGAAGGACCTGAATTTCGCGGGCTACTCCTGGCAGCGTGGCACCAACACGCCTGGTTGGGTAAGTAACGAAAAGGAAAAGAAAAAGGAATGGGACTCGCTCGTATTCCGGGGGACGATACATGAGAGTAATGCGATCGACGAGCACACAAGAGATCGCCGGACTCTGTGCGTCTACTGGCGCTTCGGCACGCACGGTGCGGACATAATGGAAGCCGTCACTTCACCCCACGGGAACGCATCTTCCACGGAGACGCAATTCCGGTACGGCATTCGCGACGTCCAGACGGGCCCGGTCGAACGATCCCTCTGGGACATCAAGGACCGGCGATGACCAGGCAATGCTGGTCGATCTGCGCACCCGGCTTGAGAGTCTGGGCGCGCACCGACGCGTCCAGCGCGCTGGCGGGCTCGTCGGTGACGATCAGCTCCGTCGCGCCGGCCCGCTGACCGTCGCACGGTCCCGGCCGCGACCTGGGCTCGCGCACCACGAGCCGGCCGCGGAGCCAGGGACGGCCCTCAAGCGACACCGCAGTGCGGCCGGCCCGTTGAGCAAGGCCTCCGCCTGGCCATGGTCGGCGGTGTCGGCAGTCGGCAGTCGGCAGTCGGCACTCGGGGGCGCCTGCAAGGTCAGGCGTCGGGGGTGGTGGCGGTGATCAGCCGGCCGGTGCTGCGCAGTCGCAGGCCGGTGTCCCCTTCATGGGGGCGGAGGGCGTCGGTCAGGTGGGCCAGGGCGCGGGCGGCGGTGCCGGGTGCGGTCCGCGTGAGCAGGTGGCGACCAGGCCCGGAGTTGAGGAGAAAGCCGGCCGCCTCTGCCGCGTCGTGTCCCCAGGCGCCGTAGGCCACGACGTGTTCGGCACGTACGTTCCGCACCCCCGCCTGGCTCAACAGCGCGGCTGCCGCGCCGGGCGCGGACAGGGAGAACATGCCGGGGCCGGGCTTGCCGAAGCCGCCCAGCGGCAGCAGGTCCTCGAGGGTGGCCAGGGCGGTCAGCCACTCGTTGCCCTCGGGTTCGGCGGCGCACAGCAGGGCGGCGCGGCCGCCCGGGCGCAATGCGGCGACGATGTTGGCGAAGGCGGCGGCGGGGCCGCTGAAGAACATGATGCCGAAGCGGCTGATGGCGACGTCGAAGGTGCCGCGGGGGAGTGGGTGGACCTGGGCGTCGCCCTGTTCGAAGCGGACGTTGCCGAGGCCTGCGTCCCCGGCGCCGGCTCGGGCGCGCTGGAGCATGGGGCCGGAGAGGTCCAGACCCAGGGCGCTGCCGTGCGGGGCGGCGGCGCGAGCGGCGAGCCGCGTGCTGGCTCCCGCGCCGCAGCCGATGTCGAGAACGTGGTCGCCGGGCGCGATGGCCGCGGCGTCGAGCAGGGGCTGGTCGAAGCCCGCGTTCACGGCGTCCCAGCGGTCCTGGTGGGCTGCCCAGTGGGTGCCCTCGTAGCCGTTCCAGGCCTGCTCCTGTGCGGTGTTGGCGATGGGGTGCATGGATGGAACCTCCCGTGGACGGGTGTCGCCAAGCGATGGCCCGCCCCTAGAATGGGCGCATGCCCAAACAGTATGGGCGGATGCCCATACCTGCGATGCCTTCGTCCGGGAGGACTTGTTGTCACCACGCGGAGTGGCCATCCCCGATCTGCGCGAGCGGCTCTTCGAGGCGGCCGAGCGGGTCCTGGCCAGAGACGGGGCCGCTGCCCTGACCAGCCGGGCGGTCACGACCGAAGCCGGGTGTGCCAAGGGGGTGCTGCACACGCACTTCGCGGGGCTGGACGAGTTCGTCGCCGAACTGGTCCTGGACCGCTTCGCCCGCACCGCCGCGCTCGCCGCCCGCCTTCCCGAACAGGCCGGCAGCGGCTCCGTCACCGGTAACCTGGTGAGCCTGGCTTCGGCGGTGCTGAGTCTGGACCCCGGAGTCGTCGGGCTGGCGGTCACCCGGCCGGCAGCGGCCCTGCGCGTACGTGAGGCCTGGGCTGCCGGCGCGCCCGGCTTCGACGCCGTTCAGGCGTCTATCGAGACCTACCTCGGCGCCGAACGGCACCAGGGGCGCGTAGCGGAGGGTCTGGACGCCGGGTCGGCGGCGCTGGCGCTGGTGGGTACATTGCACCATCTGCTGATGACGGGCCGCCCCGGCGCGCCGTACCCGCAGGACAAGGTGGAACGGCTGGTCCAAGCCCTGACAGGCCTCTCCTGACCAAGGCCCTCTGCCGCCGGTATTTGTCAGGTGCATAGGTGCACGGGATTCGTCGTAGCCGGCCTCCACGCCCCGGTAGTACCGTCCCGGCGGGCAGTGCTGCTCGGCGGGCTCCTGCTGCGGGTCGAGAGTGCTGTCTCGCAGGTCAGTCGGAGGCTTCCCGGCCGTCCATGAGCTGCTCGATCGCGGCCAGAATTCTCTCGGTCGTGCCGGGTCCGGCTGCCAAGGCGGACAAGGAGACCGACGCCCAGCCCCCGTAGCCCTTCTCTCGCTGTGCCTCCAGCCCCATACCCAGCTCGGGAACGGTGGGCAGGGACGCCGCGAACGCCGCCGCACGGTCGCGGCCGAGGTGGTGGGTAACCGATCCAAGACTGAAGGCGAGTTCCTCCCTTGCCGGGTTGTCGCACAGGGACAGCGTCCACATCGGCACCTGCCGGCCGGCCACCGGATAGTAGACGGACATGCTCGGATACTTGGCCGTCCCGCCCGCCAGCCGTCCCTTGGCTGCCGCGTGATCGAGAAGTGCGATCGCGACCTGCCTCGTTTCCAGGGCGAGGCGAGTCCGGATCACCGTTTCCATGTCCGCACGCGTAGTCCGCTGCGTGGTACCGCGACCAGAAGGGGATTTTGCTGCTGTGGCGACCTCCCCGTGGATCCGTGGAACGAGGACTCGGAGCTCCTCACCACCCCGGTACTGGGTCAGTTCGACCGCGTACACATCGGTCTGGCGCATCTGCCGGTTCAGGAACTCGACGATCGCCCTCAGCGCCAACGGGATCTTGTCGGCGACGAACAGCAGCCGCATCTGCCCGGCGGCCAGCCGCTCCTCGACCATCGACCAGAACTCTTCCGCGGAACGGTCGCCGAGCAGTTCCGCATACGCCTGCTCCAGCGATCGGCCGTCCGCGGCGCAGGTCTCCTCGAAGGAGCGCTGAAGCAGCGCTCCAGGCCAGTAACGTGCGCCATTGGCCGCATAGTCCAGCATCTGGCCCACCACCTCGCGCCGGATCCGCGTGTCGCTGGCCCGCTTGACCTCCACCAGCGTCGGCACCCCGTCGGCGTCGACGAAAAGATGGTCCAGCCAGTAGGCCGGACCGCTCTCCGCACTCGTCGGAACACCCATCTCTCGCGCCACCAGTACCAGCCGCAAGGGTTGCCCGTTGGCCAGCGATCCGAAATCCAACACTCGCGGATGGCGCGCGAGAAGGTCCTGGAACTCCTCCTCGGACTCGAACACGGCCGGTTCCAGGGCTTGGAGATCGTTTCCCAGGACGAATACCGGCTGATCGGGCATTTGCTACTCCATCCCTATGTGCTCGCGACCGCGTGTGCCCGGAGCAACCGCGGGCGCACGAGCGGACATTCGCAGTGTGGCATGGTGTGCCGACAGCGTGAAGCCGACGAACAAGCGGCCGGCGAGAGCCCCGGGCGCCCCTGCTGCCCGTTGACCGAGCTCCTCAAGCGGGTCTCGCAGGTTTGACTTTCTCGCCGGAAGCACAGACAGAAGGGCAGCTCAAGAGGGGTTTCCTCCCGGACTGGTGCCTCGGCGTTTCAGGGCTCCGGCGGCGATCTGCGCGAGCGTGTCGTGCTTGCGCAGGTACACCAAGGCGACCAGCGCGCGCTGGTGCGGTGGGAGCTTGCAGCGGCGGCCACCCTCACGGGTGACGATGAGCATGGTGACCCACTCGACCAGCGCGTGCGGCAGATCGAGTGCTGCAGGATGGGGAACCAACGAGGCTTCTGTGCCGACGGGTTGGGACTTCGAACACCTCACCCAACGGCACAGAAGCCTCGTGCGTTTCGGCTCCCGCCGCCGCGAGGTAAACGGCTTGTCACACACCCTGGTTCGGCGGCACTTCTGCCACCGACTGCGGAGGGTGCGTGACAGGCTCGCCAGCTCATTGGATCAGGTCGGTGTGCGGATGCTCGGGAGAGGTCGGGCAGACGTAGATCTGCATGTTGTCGGTGCTGCCGACTTCGACCTTGGTCGGCTGCGAGGGGCGCTGGCCACAGCAATGACCGGTTGCGTTGGGGCGGCCTGTTCTTCGTAGGGTGCCCAGCTCTGTGTCCCTCTCCGCCGTCCCATTCATAGGAGGCGATGGTCAGCAGCGGGACCATCTGCACATCACAGACAGTGCAGTATCGGGGGTTGGGGTTGGTTCGGCCCCACGGAGGCCAGCCGCCAACCTTCCATCCGGGCGCGTCTGCCAGGTGAACGTCATAGAAGTGCCGCGGACAGTCCGCGTGCTCGGAGCTGCCCACGTCGGCGCCGGCCGCCTGCCATCTGCCCCAGTCCTCCACCGTCAGCAGCGTCTGCGGGCTCAGGTCGAAGCTGTTGGGGTACTCGGTGATCGCTTTCGGTGCCAGCACGCACGGCTCCGGCAGATAGCCGTCATCGTTCACCTCGTACGGTTCGGGCGGGGTGGCGAGGATGTCGCCTACCTCGGCGGCGGACCGCCAGAACAGTGCGGTCGCCGGCTTGTGATGTGGATCGTGGTCGTAGGGGCACCACAGGACCTGGAGCAGATCGGCCTGTCCGGGCGGCTGCAGCAGGGGTATGTCGCGCAGATACAGCTGGGCCACGGGCAGCATGGGGACCGGCAGTCCGCGGGCGGAGGGCCGGCGGCGAGTCGCTCCACGAGCCTCGCGGCGTTCCGTTCCTTGATTGCCTCCTCCTCAGGCGTCATCCCGCCACGGCCATTGTGATCGCGGTGCCGCCGGGCCTGAATGCGTCTCATGAGCCGCACGTCGGCTGGCGACTGGCGGAACCCGCTGTCCACGTGCAGGTGCGAGGCTTCGCAGTGCGGCCACGGCTCCTCCGCCGGCCACAGCAACGGCCCCCCGATCGAGCTCTCCCCGACCGAAGACGACCCCGGGCGGGGGTGCAGCCGAATCGCCGGACGCGCCAACGGCGCCAGCTCGGGAAAGACCGCGGCCACGTCCACGGGCCGCAGCGGAGTAGTGCGTACGAGAACCATGCCGGTGATCCTGGCACCAGCCACTGACAACCCCTGGCCACCTCAATCAGCCTCGGTGGCCTCGGTGTTCAGCCGGTCAAGCCCAACACATGCAGCCTCGGCCACAGCGACAGCAAGCCTGCCCATATGACGACCAGCGTGTGCTTCGGCCCAGCCATCACTCGATCAGTGGCCACTCTGAAAAAGCTCAGTGCCTACTGCGTGACAAGGCCGACGAACAGCGGCGGAAGCGAGTGAACGTCTGTAAGCCGTCACTACAGGTGAGAGCCGCACCAGCCCAGCTGAGCCCTCGCCCACATTTACTTCGGACGAAGAGGTTGCCATCTTAAGGGCCGGTGACCAACCGATGTGAGCGTGAGCCAAGTAATCAGCCGCGGAGCTGCAGTTGGCGAGGTGGCGACCGCAGGCGTCCGGTAGATAACCGACGCGTCATTCCGACGGCGGGCAGTGGGCCAGGCCAAGCTCCGCGTGCACAGACGGCAGGGGCCTTGCCTTGGCCCTCGCCGCGAGGTCCTCGAAGAAGAGCATGGCCTTGGTTGAAAGTATCCGCTCCCTGTAGATATAAGGGGATAGATCGTCCCACATGCATACGATGTTCGTCCCGTAAGAACCGATTATCAGCCTCTCGTCGACTACGCCGAAGGCGACGAGTTTACCCACGTCGTCGTAGAAAAGACCGACGCGGCGGACGTGGCTGCGAGCCTCTGGAGGTAATCGACGGTACCCGTTGTCGGGTGAATGCTCTCGTGCTAAATCGTGACTTATGTATTCGATTGCTCGAGAGAAGGCAGGATCGCGAGTCTCTTTGAAGAGCTGCAGTATGATCGGCAGCACATTTGAATTTTGGGCAAGTCGAAGTTGTCGCCGAGACACAGCAACGGATGTGGCCAATGCGGCTGCTGATAAGAGAACTGCCAGGAGATTTAGCGCGAGCGACAGACTCATAAAGTGAGCGTAGCTGCATGTGCACTGTAGGGGTAGGGGTCGTATGCGCTACGCGGCGATGCGCGGCTCGGACGGACTTCAGGCACGGACACCGCTACCGCAAACACGCAGCCTCACCGAGCGCCCTCTGTCGCCGGCCCAGGGCCGCGCGCCCGGGGAGCAAAAATGGTTCCCCTTATACGTCCAGGCAGGTCAGCACTCACGTCAGGTCTCATGCGTCATGCGCCTTCTGGACTCCCGCTCTCCCGACCCCTTTCATCGCAGCTCCCAGGCGCCCGGGCTGCATGGCTGGATCGCCACCTTGCTGGCGCTTTGAGCGCGTGTCACCAGTTGATAGACGGGGTGACAGAGGGAGGGGGCTCTGGATGTCAGTGCTGGAGGGCAACTGCGGGGAGCCGTCGGACTGGGCCGTGAGCCGGTTCGGGCGGCACGCAGGCAGGCTCGTCGAAGCGATCCCGGAGCCAACTGACGAGGGCTCACGCCCGGGCTCACGCGGTGCACCTCACAGCGGGGCCAAAGAAGCGCAGCCCCTACGGCTCGACCCTGGCGGAGGCGGTGCGTGAGAACCTGGCGGACACTGCGCGGGAGCTAAGAGAAGCCGTACGGGACCTACGCGGGTACGAGTATGCCGTCATCAATGACCATGCGCTCTTTCCCTTTAGAGGCCATCTCATTTGGTGAGCCTGCGGTAGCAGATGAGGGTGCAGGCGATGCTGGTGAAGGCGAGGAAGTGCTCGGCTTTGCGCTCGTAGCGA